>CAKZYJ010000246.1 GCA_937884755.1 uncultured Flammeovirgaceae bacterium | reverse complement strand
CAGCGGCCTTCTGCTATCTATTAGATGCCGTTGTACCCATAGGCGAATAAATAATTTTCGTGTAACTTCTTCTGCATCGGCTGATTAGTGGGATTTTTAGGTACAGTAGGCAAGCACCCGAGCATGGAAATGATCGAAAATAACCCGGAACGCATCAGGTTTCCCCCTTACAAAACGTTTAACCAATGACTCGGTAATGGCTGTGCCTGGCATAAAAAATCAAAAACCAGTAATTCAATATTTATATATAAGGTTCATTTTACGAAATTGTTATCAGAAAGCAAAAAAATAGTAAAACAATTGTATGTAAAAGATATACTATCACACAATGATATTAATTTATGGCCAATTTTGCATTACCAAACATGTAGTCGGCTTGGTAGTGAACAAGTGAGTGTAGTCGGGCTGTTCTAACCAAAAGAAATCTAACAATATGAAAATAGGAGATAAAGTCCGTACGCTGCGGGGCAACGAAGAAGGCACCGTGGTTCGGTTTCTGGATAAGAATCTGGTAGAAGTAGAAATTGAAGACGGCTTTGGCATTCCGGTGCTTCGCAACGAACTGGTAGTGGTAGGGGAAGAGGAGAAAAATTACTTTGATCGGACTGAACAACAGGAGAGGGTACCGGCCCAGTCAATGGCGCAGGAAACACCTACCAAATCATCCCGACAGGGGATCTATTTAGCCCATGTGGCTATTAATGACCAAAAATTATCGTTGCACCTGGTGAACGCCACCGATTTTGAGCTTCCTTTTTCGGTGGGGGAGGAAGAGAAGGGAAATTACAAAGGAATCAATGCCGGATTGCTTTCGCCCCAGTCTACCGCCAAGTTAAAAGATGTACAGGTAGCTGACTTTGATCAGTGGCCAACGTTGGTTATTCAGCTTATTTTTCACCGGACGGGCTACTTTACGCTACGCGAACCCTTGCAACGCCAGATCAAGTTTAAAGCAAATACCTTTTTCAAGAGTAAAACCACCGCCCCGGTTTTACAGAAACCAGCCTTTGTCTACCGAGTAGACGAGCAAATGGGTAAGCCTCTCGATCCGGAGAAGCTAAAAGAGGGGATGTTTGCCAAACCGGAGCAGGCTTCCGAACCCTCCATCTTACGACTGGAGCGCCCACCTCGTAAAGTAGATTTGCACATTGAGAGGCTGACCAAAAATTACGACGACATGAGCAACCCCGAAATGCTGGAGCTCCAACTTCAAACCTTTGACGAGAAACTGGATCAGGCCATTGCCACGGGCATGGATGAGATTACCTTTATTCACGGGGTGGGAAGCGGAGTGCTGCGGGATGCTATTCACAAAAGACTCTCAAAACTCAAAAATATTAACTATTTCCAGGATACCATGCGTGATAATTTTGGGTACGGCGCTACGCTGGTTCGAATTAAATAGCCTACTTCGTCGTTAAGAGCAAGAGAAGAAACAGGTGTGTATATGCGAAGTATTGTATTTATCCTTAGTGGGCTGATGCTAAGTGGGTTGGCGATAGCTCAGTCAGCCCTGGAGACTACCCAGGTAATTACTTACTACGACTCGGCTCAGACTATCCCGAAAGCAAAATATTTTATTCTGGACAACGATAGTGCCCGGGCCCACGGCGACTACGTTCGTTACTTTCCCGACGGCAGTATATCGGCGCGGGGTGAGTTTAACGACGGGCAGATGATCGGGGTATTTCGGGAGTTTTATCCTAACGGTGCGGTTCAGCGTATCATTCCCTACGAGGAGGGCAAAAAAGAAGGAGAAGTAGTAGTGCTTACTCCCTTTGGTGATACCCTACAAACCGTGTATTTCAAGAATAATAAGATGGAGGGCGAACTGCGGGCGTATCACGAAGACGGTACACTCAAGAACAAAACCCAGTTCGTAAATGACAAACCCGACGGCCTGATAGAATCGTACCACCCTAACGGAAACTTGCGGGAGCAACTTACCTACGAACAGGGCAAACAGCAGGGACCAGTGCGACAGTTTTACCAGGATGGTACTATCCGCAACGAAGGAACCTACGTTAATTCCAGCCTGGAGGGTTTGTACACCGAATACTATCCGAATGGCGAAATAGCTGCCCAAACCACCTTCAAGGAAGGCCAACGCCACGGGGCTTCTAAATCTTATTCTGACACCGGACAACTACTGGACGAAGAGCAGTACGAACGAGGGTTTCTTGAGGGCAAAGCTCGCTACTACTATCCTGACGGTACCTTAAAGGCGGAACGTAGCTTCCGAGCCGGCAAGCCGGTAGGCGAACATCGGGAGTATTATCCGAATGGCAATCTACAGATTCTGACCAAGTACGAACCCGATATTACCTACATTGAAACGTACTACGAAAACCAAAAACTGCGTAGTAAGCAGCAACGGGTAGACGGTAAACCGGCGGGCACCTGGAAGGCATTTTATTCCAACGCTCAGCTTCAGGAGCAGCTAACGTACCGAGAAGGAAAACTCTCGGATACTACCTTCAATTATTACGAAAATGGTCAACTAGCCCGGACAGAAGTATTCAAGAACGGACGTAGAACCCAGACTAGTAAGGAATATTATCCCTCCGGAGCTATCAAAAGCAAAACTGATTATTACGCCGGAGTACGGCAGGGCGACTATCGTCTGTACCACGAAAACGGCGAACTCAAAGAAGAAGGAGAATACAATGGTGGCGATCCATCCGGCACCTGGAAATTTTACGATGAAAAGGGAGAACTGCTGAGGAAAGAGAAGAAGTACTAGTAGTAGTTTTTATGACTCGTAGGAACTTGACGGTTCGCCGCGCGATTAATCAAGTTCCTACTTGTGAAAATATATTAAGCTACCGTCTGAACAAGCGACATTAACCACTCCTCAGCCCGCCGTTTATCGGCGAAGTAGCCGGTAGCTGATTTTTGCGCTGTGCCATTGGTTTTGCGAGAGACAATTTTTCCGGCAATTTCATCGAAGATGTTGTTGGCTAGCACAAAAGCGGTTGAGCTTTCGAAAATCTGCCGTTCAAAACGAGGCTTCCAGTTTTCGTTCACCCACTCCCAGTCCTGGCAATCTACGCCCTTTAAGCTGGTTTGGTCAATCAGCCAGTGTGCAAGCTGATGCTCCTGGGCAATATCCAGCGATTTGTTCCAAGCCTCACGGTATTGTTCACCTTTGGCAAAGCCTCGCCAGGTTTGCACTAACGCTTGTAATTCGGTATTAACTTCAATGGTAACGTACTGGTTTTGATAGCAGATCATAGGTTTGCTCAGTAAAATGATGATGTCTGATTCTGAGCAAATAGCCTGACAGAAATACGCTAAAAATGGTAGTAATATCCGAAAAACTTAGGGAGGTAAGGATTCGTACGAATAGTATAAATTGGTGTTCAGGTGTTCAGGTGTTCAGGTGTTCAGGTACTTTGGTTACCCGACACTCAAACACTGTAAAACACTAACACTATAACACCCAAGAAACTACTCCTCACTCACTGTGATTTTCTCAACTTTATCTCCCTGTCGGATGTCGTCAATCACATCCAGTCCTTCCACTACTTTGCCGAATACGGTGTGGTTACGATCAAGGTGGGCAGTATTGTCGCGGCTGTGGCAGATGAAGAACTGGCTACCCCCGGTATTGCGCCCCGCATGAGCCATCGAAAGCACACCTCGGTCGTGGTACTGGTTGTCGCCGTCCAGTTCGCAATCAATGGTGTAGCCTGGTCCACCCGCACCGGTGCCATTGGGGCAACCACCCTGAATGACGAAGTTGGGAATTACCCGATGGAAGGTTAGTCCGTCGTAGAAGCCGTCTTTGGATAGTTTCACGAAGTTATCAACGGTATTGGGCGCGTCCTCTTCAAAGAACTCTACTTTCATGGTACCTTTCCCGGTAACAATCTCAGCGGTTTTCATAGGTCTGTCATTTTATTGGTTAATGATTGGCGAAATTATAAAAATTATGATAGTCCAGTAATTCTGTTTAGTAAAATCACTGGCGAATTTGGTTTATCCCGTTTTTCGTTAGAAATTAAGAGATGCTAATAAAATGCATTCCTCATCATCAATATTCGTAACTACCTAACACAAAAATCCTCTCATGTATATTATTGAATCTTCTAAAGTCTACGATGTTATCGTAGTAGGCTCCGGTGCGGGCGGTGGCATGGCCGCTAAGGTGTTGGCCGAGTCGGGGCTTTCGGTGGCCATTGTGGAAGCGGGGCCTTTCTTCGACCCCACCAACGCCGAGCAAATGACCCAGCTCAAGTGGCCGTATGAGTCACCTCGGCGGGGCGCCAGTACCACCCGGGCCTTCGGCGATTTTGATGCGGCCTACGGTGGCTGGGAAATTGAGGGTGAGCCCTACACCCGCAACGAAGGCACTGAATTTGATTGGTTCCGGTCTCATATGCTGGGCGGACGCACCAACCACTGGGGGCGTATTTCGCTGCGCTTTGGTCCTAAAGATTTTAAGCGGAAAAGTATTGATGGCCTGGGAGATAACTGGCCTATTGGCTACGATGATGTAAAGCCTTACTACGACAAAGTAGACAAGCTCATTGGCGTATTCGGTAGTAAAGAAAATCTGGATAACGAACCGGATGGTTACTTTTTACCCGTTCCCAAGCCTCGCTTGCACGAACTGTACTACATCAATGCCGCCCGAAAGGCCGGAGTTACCGTAATTCCTTCCCGACTGTCTATTCTCACCAAACGGATCAATAACGACCGAGGAGTTTGTTTTTATTGTAGTCAATGCTCTCGAGCCTGCTCGGCTAAAGCTGACTTTTCATCCAGTACTGCACTCGTATTCCCGGCTCAGAAAACCGGTAATGCCGATCTATTCGTCAACTCCATTGTACGGGAAGTTACTACCGATAATGAGGGAAGGGCTACCGGAGTATCCTACGTCAACAAAGGAGACCGACAGGAATACCAACTTAAAGGGAAAACAGTGATATTGGCTGCCTCAGCTTGTAGCTCGGCCCGAATCTTACTGAACTCTAAAAGTAGCCAGCATCCTAACGGATTAGGTAATGGCTCAGACATCGTTGGTAAGTATTTGCATGATTCCACCGGAAGCAGTCGGGCGGCCTTTGTGCCGGAGCTGATGAATCGCAAGGTAACCTATAACGAAGACGGAGTAGGAGGAATGCACGTGTATAGTCCCTGGTGGTTGGATAATAAGCAGCTTGATTTTCCGCGGGGCTACCATATTGAAGTATGGGGTGGAATGGGTATGCCTTCCTACGGTGCTGGTTTTGGGGTTACCGAAATGAATAAGTTTGTGGGTGAGCAAGTTGGTGGCTACGGTAATAAACTGCGTGATGATGTAAAGCGATTTTATGGTGCTATCATGGGTATCTCAGGTCGGGGCGAAAGCGTGGCTCAGGAAGATAACTACTGTGAGATTGATCCGAGCGTAGTGGACGAGTGGGGTATTCCTGTACTGAGGTTTAACTACAATTGGACGGACTATGAGCGACTTCAGGCCAAGCATATGCACGAAACCTTTGAGGAAATATTTGACGCTATGGGAGCTACAACATTAGGAGAAGTCCCTGGTAAAGAGCAAGATTACGGTTTAGCCGCACCGGGTCGGATTATCCACGAAGTAGGTACCACCCGCATGGGTAACGACCCTAGAACATCGGTTACCAACAAGAACCAGCAACTACACGAAGTAGATAATGTATTTGTGGTAGACGGTGGTCCTTTTGTCTCACAAGCGGATAAAAACCCTACTTGGACCATCATGGCACTTTCCTGGAAAACGTCAGACTATATTATTGATCAACTCAAAAAACAAAATATTTAAGATGGACAGAAGAGAATCCATGAAAACTATGCTGCTGGGTTCCTTAACCGGCGGCTTAGTAATGAGCGGTTGTTCTCCCGAAGAAGCTGCGGAGCAAACCGTAACCCCCGCCGAAACTGGTGGCTATGGTCGTACCGAAGCCGAGAAGCTTCGCGATAATATGCTGATGGAAGCTGAGTTTTTCACCGAAGAAGAGGTTGATATCATTGCTACACTCTGTGATCTAATTTTACCCGCTAGCGCTGATTTTGGTTCGGCTACCGATGCGGGCGTACACGAGTTTATTGCATTTATCGTCAAAGACATTCCGGACCATCAGGTTCCCTTACGGGGTGGTATGATGTGGCTCAACCACCGATCCATCAAGAGATTTGGTGATGTGTTTACCAAAGCTACCGTAGCCCAACAAAAGGAATTACTAGACGAAATTGCTTACCCTGACAAAGCCACGCCGGAGGTAGCTCAAGGAGTAAAGTTCTTTGACCGGATGCGTAACCTAACCCTCACTGGCTATTATACCTCAAAAATGGGCATCGATGATCTGGGCTACCAAGGCAACCGCCCCAACGTGTGGGATGGCGTGCCCGAAGATATTTTACAAGAGCACGGCTTATCTTACGACGAAGAATGGCTATCCAAATGCGTTAACCAGGAAAATCGCGACGTAATGGCCGAATGGGACGAAGACGGTAACCTGCTTACCTGATTAACTATTAGTCAATCCCTTAATCATAGCTAAAGCCTGGAATAGTGAATTCTAAGCTTTTTTGCTATTTAAGTTTCTGAAAATCAGTAAGCCCGTACGGTTTTGCCTTCCATGAAGTTGATGAAAGATTTATTTACCACCAGGTTACCGCCCAGCGTAGGATAGTTGCCAGTGAAGTACCAATCGCCCTGATGGTCAGGACAGGCTTTATGGAGGTTCTCTACGGTTTGGTATACTACGTCGTAGTCGCAAGTGAGGTCAGCCGGACGGGTGATTTCAGCGATCATGTCCGAGACCTGTTTGTAATCAAAAGGCTCATACAATCGCTTCACAAAGTTAGGAGCGCCCTTCTTCAGCCCTTCGGCTACGCAGAGGTCATACACTTCATCAATCAGGTTGTCTAGCCCACTACTCTTCAGTAGCTGAAGGACAGCCCGGAACGCGACAAACTCGTTCATCTTAGACATATCGATGCCGTAGCAATCGGGGAAGCGAATTTGGGGAGCAGATGAAACAATGACAATCTTCTTAGGATTGAGGCGGTTAAGCATCCGAAGAATACTCTTCTCCAGCGTGGTACCTCGTACAATAGAATCATCAATCACCACAATATTGTCTACATCTTTACGAATTACCTCGTAGGTGGTATCGTACACGTGGGCGACTAATTCGTTCCGGTGGTCATCATCAGTAATAAAAGTTCGTAGCTTGGCATCTTTTACCACCAATTTTTCTACGCGCGGGCGGAATGACAAAAGTTTGTTGAGGTATTTCTCATCTACTTTGCCCCCTTCCGATTGTTTACTGATGGTTTGAATCCGCTCATTACTTAGGTGATCTTCCAGTCCCTCTAGCATTCCCAAAAAGGCGGTTTCAGCACTATTAGGAATATAGGAGAAAACGGTGTTCTGCAAATCATAATCAATAGACTCCAGAACCTGCGGAATGAGTAGCTTACCCAGGTCTTTACGCTCACTGTAAATATTAGGGTCCGAGGCTCGAGAGAAGTAAATTCGCTCAAAGCTACACGAACGTTTTTCCAGCTTATCAATAAACTGCTTTTCACCGTAGTTACCCGCTTTGTCAATAATCAGGGCGTGGCCCGGCTGAATTTCTTTGATCTCACCGTAAGGCACGTTGAAAGCCGTTTTAATAGGCGGCTTTTCCGAAGCTACCACCACCACTTCGTCGTCAGCATAATAATAAGCAGGACGAATTCCAGCGGGGTCGCGGGCTACAAAAGAAGCACCGCTGCCAATAAGGCCCGCCATTGCATAACCGCCATCAAAGTCTTTACAGGAGCGTTGTAATACGCGCTGTAAGTTCAGATTATCCTCAATAATCTCGGTGATCTGCTGATTGGTGTGGGTAAACTTAAACTGATCGAACAAATCCTGGTTTTCCTGATCCAGAAAATGGCCGATTTTTTCCATCACGGTAATGGTATCGGCTTTTTCCTTCGGGTGCTGTCCCAGACTGACCAAAATATCGAACAGCTCGTCTACGTTGGTCATGTTGAAGTTACCGGCCATCACCAAGTTTCGGCTGCGCCAGTTATTTTGGCGTAGCATGGGGTGGCAGTACTCGATAGAATTTTGCCCGTGGGTGCCGTAACGTAAATGCCCGAGCCAAACCTCTCCGGTAAACGCCACATTCTCCTGCAGCCATTTGGCATCCAATAGGCGTTCGGTACCCCAGGCTTGCCGTACTTTTTTATATTTCTTATTAATCTTTTTAAATACGTCCGAGATAGGTCGGTCCGACACTGAGCGATAGCGGCTGATGTAGCGTGAGCCGGGAGGAGTATTGATCTTAATATTAGCCACGCCTACCCCGTCCTGCCCCCGGTTATGCTGCTTTTCCATCAGCAAATACAGCTTATTGACGGCGTAAAGTGGGGTTCCGTACTTGTCAATGTAGTATTGGAGAGGTTTGCGGAGACGGATCATCGCGATACCGCATTCGTGTTTGATAGATTCGCTCATAGAAGTATGGACTAATATTTACTACTAAAGTACACTGATTATTTTATTAATGATAGCCAGTAACCAATCTGCTTTAAAAAACAATACGAGTAACGGAATGATTAGTAAAATCGTCCCAATTTTTCCTAAAAATTGTGAAGAATAATTTGGCGTAGACGAAACAGGCGATTCGCTGGCTTCAGGGGCGTTTTTAAAGAATAGGTAGTATGGAATTTTTAGGTAGTAAAACAAAGGAATCACCGTATTGAACAGGCCTACTACTAACACCAACAGTAATTGGGGCTCCTGGGTTTGCTGATAGTGATCCCACAAAGAAGAAAATACCAATAGTTTGGCGGTGAACCCAGCGGTGGGTGGTAGTCCCGTGAGGGCCGCCATCACCAGTAACATAGCCACTCCCAACAGTGGTAAGCGCAAGCCCAACCCCCGGTAGTCGGGGATATTGCGGGAGCCGGTGTGTTCTTCAAATAGCTTGATTAGCCAGAAAGCAGCTAAATTCATCGTTAGGTAGACCGTGGCGTAGAAAAGTATACCGTAGATGCCCCAATTATTAGCTACCAGTATGCCCACTAGCATGAACCCGGAGTGGGCAATAGAAGAATAAGCTAGCATACGCTGCGCATTATTCTGATGCAGAGCGGCTACGTTTCCGGCAATCATCGTAATCATCGCAATAAACCCAATCAGCCACTCACCCGGAAACTCAGGAGTGGCGCTGAACAGTAGCGGGATAACTCTGACCAGCAAACCGATCCCAGCAATCTTAGGTACAATGGAGAAAAAAGCCGCTACCGGGGTAGGTGCGCCTTCGTAAATATCGGGTGCCCAGATATGAAAAGGAACCGCCGAAATCTTGAACAGAAAACCGCAGAGCGTAAGCCCGATGGCGATACTACTCAAGACAGGAGAGGCGGCGCTTAGTCCTTGCGTGAATGATGCATCAGTTAGCAGCAGGGTACCGGTGAGGCCATATAGCAAAGACATACCGTAAAGCATCAGTCCGGAAGCGGCGCTACCGTACAATACGTACTTCATACTGGCTTCAGCGCTCCTACGGTCAAAATTAAAATTAGCCAGTACGTACGAACTCAATGAAACTAATTCAATCGCCAGATAGATGGTTAGTAGATGCAATGTGCTCACCATCAGCGAGGCACCTAGTGTCACTCCTAGTAACATGATGTAGTATTCCCCAATCTGGTCTAGCCGTTCAAAACCCACTTGCTGAGAACCGCTTCGCGTACGCAGACTCATTAAACCAACGAAGAATAAAGCTAGACCAAATAGTACTTTAAGGTAGATCGCCAAACGATCCAATACTAACGTGTTAAGAAAGCGCGGTAACGTCTCATCTACTGATAGCAGGTTCCACTGCTGAACCAGAAAATAACCGCTTACCAGTACCGTTAGCAGAAGCATTCCTACGAAAAGCCAGCTTCGCTTTTTTCGCAGGATCAGATCAGTGAGTAGCACCACTATTAAGCCTACGGCCAATGTTACCTCCGGCCACAGCCAGGTAGCGCTGCGCAGTATTACGCGTAAGTCATTCGCTAAGGTGGCGGTAATATCCATGCGAAGTCAGCTTACCGATTAATCATTTGTTCTAGATACTGTACTCCCTGTTCGTTCATATACTCCGTCCAGTGCCGCACCGACTCACCAACCACATCTAGAAACAAGCTGGGCGCAATGCCAAATACAAAGGTAGCTACCGCCAAGGGAACCAGCATGATATACTCCCGCCACGAGAGATCGCGCAGTTTATCCGACCAGCTTGCTTCCCGTACGTAGTATTTTCCGAAGAACATGCGTTGCAATGTCCACAGGTAGTATCCAGCACTCAGGATTAGCCCCAAGGCAGCAAAAATTGCCATCCAGCGGGGTAGCAGATTGTTTACGGTAGCGGAGTTAAATGCTCCTAGTAACGTGCGTATCTCCGCTACAAACCCCGAAAAGCCCGGTAGCACCAACGAGGCAAAAAAGCCGATGCTGACCAGTACGGTAAAGTAGGGCATCTTTTGGGTCAGCCCCCCGTAGTGGGCGATCATGCGGTCGTGGGTACGATCGTAGATTACTCCCGCAATCAGAAACAATAAAGGGGAAATTAGTCCGTGACTAAACATCTGGTACAATCCGCCGCTCACGCCTTCGGAAGTAAGCGAGGCCAGCCCTAGCAGCACAAAGCCCATGTGCGATACCGAGGAATAGGCGATCATCTTCTTCAGATCGCGCATTGCCAGGGCATTGAAGGCACCGTACAGAATAGAAATCACTCCCAAAAAACCTACCCACCAGGCAAATTGCAGGGCTGCTTCGGGAAACATACTGTAAGCCGTACGGAAAATGCCGTAGCCCCCGATTTTCAGCAGCAACCCGGCTAGCACCACCGAAATGGCGGTAGGGGCTTCTACGTGGGCATCGGGCAACCAGGTGTGCAACGGCACCGATGGTAGTTTAATGACAAACCCAATCAATAAAGCCCAAAAGGCCAGCCAGCGGATTGGTAATTTACCCCACTTCGTGCCCTCCAGCGACAAAGTACTATCAGGCAAATAATTATGAATATCGGTCATGGCGACCATATCAAACGTTCGTACCAAATCCTGACTGGCAATGCGCCCTTCATATAGCTGGTCCTGCACGTAGGCAATCTCGGTGGCCGAGGGATGATTGCCCAGTAATCTCGCCATTTTACCCGTAGCAACCGGATCAATTACGCTGAGATAGAGACCGATCATGGCAATGAGAATGAAGATAGAACCGGCTAGGGTGTAGAGGAAAAATTTGATAGAAGCGTACTCCCGGCGCTTGCCTCCCCAGATGCCAATGAGGAAATACATCGGTAGCAGCATAAACTCAAAGAAGAGATAGAATAGAAAGAAATCTAGTGCGATAAAACAACCTACTACTGAGGAGCTTAGCAGTAAAAATAATAACGCGTAGCCTTTTACCTGTCGCTGGATCGTCCAGGACGAAATAGCGGCAATCAGCAAGATAAGAGTAGATAGTATTACTAACGGCAGACTTATACCGTCTACTGCCACAAAGTAGTCGATGGATAGGCGACCTAATTTACCCAGATTCAGGCTAATCCAGTCGAATCGCTCTACCAGTTGCAAATTATAGTAGGCCGAAGAAACCGTATTTTCGGATACCTTATTAGCATCAAACTGTACGTAGACGAAACCGGCGACCAGAAACTGTAAACCGGTTGCCACAATCATCCCAACCCTATGAACAAACGAACGAGAAGCCGGAATGAAAAGCAGAATCAGGGCTACCGCCAGAGGAATGAAAATTAGCAGGGAGAGTAGGTGTTCGGCCATGTTGGCGACAAATTTCTCATTTTACCGAAGAAATACGAATACTTCGTAGGTAAAAATACAAAGGGTGGTGAGAAAGCGTTAAGGCTTTGGTCTTTGTTTGGGTGGTGTTTCCTACATGTGAAAGGGAAGCAAATGCCATCGTTGAACAGCTTTTATGTACACACAACCTTTTATCCATTCGACTACTTATGAATTTAGCCCAATTGGCCTTACTTCTGACGATCGCCTTTAGCTTTTGGGGAAGTAATACTACTTATAGTCAAAACTCTTCTTTCGAACCTGATCCGAATTTACAGTTGTGGTACGATGAACCGGCTTCCGTCTGGACCGAGGCCTTGCCTATCGGAAATGGTTACATGGGAGGAATGATTTACGGGGACCCTAACCAGGAACATCTACAGTTAAACGAAACTACCCTTTATTCGGGCGATCCTGACCGCACTTACAATACCATTGACATCCGAGAAAAGTACCCCGAAGTGATGGATCTTCTCGAAGCAGAGCAATATGAGGAAGCTCAAACTCTGATACAGGATGACTGGCTAGGCCGAGCGCAACAGTGTTATCAACCGCTTGGCGATCTATGGATTGATTTTCAGCACGATGAGGAAGCTACGGATTACCGTCGGGAACTAGACCTATCCAATGCAATAGCTACTACTACTTATAAAGTTGGGAAGGTAGCCTACAGGCGGGAGTATTTTGCCAGCTACCCCGATCGTATCGTCGTAGTTTGCCTCAGTGCTGATCAGCCGGGGAGCATCAATTGTTCGTTCAATTTTTCCACACCTCACCAGCCTACCGCTAGGTATTTTTCAGAAGATCAACAATTAGTGATGCAGGGAAAAGCCCCGGGTTTTGCGCTCAGGCGCTCTTTTGAGCAGGTGAGTAAAGCGGGGGATCAGCATAAATACCCTGAAATATACGATAGGCAAGGCGAGCTAAAACCTAATGCTAAAACTGTATTGTACGACGATGAAGTATCGGGTTTAGGAATGACCTTTGATACCCGAATACAAGCTGTGAATACGGGGGGCAAAATTGAAATCGATGATAACAAACTTACGGTTCGAGATGCTGATGAGGTTACGGTTATACTCTCAGCAGCCACCAGTTACAACGGGTACGATAAAAGCCCGGCGCATGAAGGAGTAGACCCTACTCAGAAGGTAAAAGAATACATAGCTGCAGTGGAAGCTGTTAGTTATCAGGAATTGCAGCAGCGACATACGAAGGACTACCAAGATCTGTTCAATCGGGTTAGTTTACAGCTAGGAAATCCGTCGCGTCAGTCTAGAAAATCCACTGATGAGCGGCTCGATTTATTTTCTAATGGGAAAGATCCGTCGCTGGCGGCGTTGTATTTTCAGTACGGTCGTTACCTAATGATTGCCGGTTCGCGTCCTGGTGGGCAGCCTCTAAACTTGCAAGGTATATGGAACGATAAAGTAATACCTCCCTGGGCTTCGGGCTATACGATGAACATCAACGCCGAGATGAACTATTGGCCTGCCGAGCTAACAAATCTTTCCGAATGCCACGAGCCTTTTTTGACGGCTATAAAAGAACTGGCTCAGAATGGGGAAGTCACCGCTCGCAATATGTTCGGTAGCCAGGGCTGGTTAGCAAACCATAACATGACGATCTGGCGACAGTCTGAACCAGTAGATTTGTGTCCCTGCTCGTTTTGGCCGATGGCGGCAGGATGGCTCACTAGCCACTTCTGGGAGAGGTACTTATTCAGTGGAGACACTACTTTTTTGCGAGAAGAAGTGCTTCCCTTATTGGAAGGAGCGGTTCAATTTTATCAGGATTGGGTCGTACCCAACGCCGATGGATACTTGATTACTCCGGTGGGCCATTCGCCTGAGCAAAACTTCGTTTACGATGAAGATAAAAGGTCAACCTTAAGTCCCGGTCCTACTATGGACATAGCTATTATCCGCGAATCATACTCTCGCTACTTGGAAGCGTGTAAACTACTAAACATTGAAACAACTCTAGCCGATACAGTGCAGAGCCAGCTAGCCCGACTTTTACCATACCAAGTAGGAAAATACGGGCAATTGCAGGAGTGGCAGTACGATTTTGAAGACGGAGATCAAGAGCATCGGCACATTTCTCATCTGTACGGATTCCATCCAGGTAACCAGATTAACTTACAGTCTACTCCTGACTTAACATCGGCCGTAATGCGAACGATGTAAAGAAGGGGAGACATAGCCTCCGGATGGTCAATGGGCTGGAAAATAAATGTGTTGTCTCGCTTTCGGGACGGCGACCACGCCCTTCAACTCATTACTAACCTGTTAAGCTTGGTTAGAGAAGATGATACTCAGTACCGAGGCGGAGGAACCTATCCAAACCTGTTTGATGCTCATCCACCCTTTCAGATTGACGGAAATTTTGGAGCTACCGCCGGGGTGGCCGAAATGCTGGTGCAAAGCCACGATGGAGCCATTTACTTATTACCCGCCTTGCCTAAAGCTTGGGATTCAGGTAGTGTGAAAGGACTACGAGTAAGGGGTGGTTTTGAAGTGGATCTAGAATGGGCAAATGGCAAATTAACTCAGGCAGTGATCCACTCCGAACAAGGCGGCAACTGTCGGATACGAACCAATGAGAAGATAACAGTACAGTCAACTGCGTACGAAACGGCTGAAGGTGAAAACCCCAATCCCTTCTTCAGTTGGGTAAATGCTGGTACCCCCCTTATCAAAGACCCTGACGAGCTACCTAAATTGTCTTTACCCGAATCTTATACGATTGATTTCTCAACTCAATCAGGCACCCAATACACTATTTTACCTCAGTAAAGTAGGCTTGCGGGTAACTCTAAATTCATATCAGTAGAAAATTGATTTGGATTGGCTTTACCAATCGTAATAATCCATAATTTAAATTATTTTAGCTGTTTCAAAGCTGATTTATGGATAACGCTACCCAAAAATTTCTTTATGAACTAATTAGTCAGCAGTCGCCGGATGAGGCAATGGAGTGGCTAGATCAACAAATCAAAAAATACCAAAATCAGTCGAGCCAACGCGTTTTTAACCTGACTTTCAGCATGTTATCCCGGCATTTCAATAAAACTGCGTTAGTTCTGACTGAAGAAGCGGTAAAGAACGCTGAGCAAATTCGTAGCGGTTGGGATTTGAACCAATGGGATGTACGACAAGCTGCCCGTACCTATTGGCTATTGCAACTACCGGCTGATTCGTTTGAGGATTATCGTTCGGTACTAGATCGACTATTCGCTACTGCCGATGTAGATGAGCAAATAACGTTGTATGCTGCGCTTCCGATCTACGCCTTCCCCGAGCAGATGGTTTATCGTGCTTCGGAGGGCATTCGTACCAATATTACCGATGTGTTTGATGCGGTAGCACTGCGTAATCCGTACCCAGCCGAGTATATGTCGGACGGAGCCTGGAACCAGATGGTGCTGAAAGCCATTTTTATGATTCGTCCATTGTACCTGATTCAGCAGCTAGACCAACGGCGTAACTCCGAACAAGCCCGGATGCTGATTGACTTCGCCCACGAGCGTTGGGCTGCTGGTCGTCCGGTGACTCCCGAACTCTGGCGGGGCGTAGCTCCCTACCTCACCGAAGAACATCTTTCCGACATTAAGCACTTGCTAGAAAAAGGTAGTACTTTGGAAAAACAAGCTGCCGCACTAGCTATTAAAGAAAGTGAAAACGATACGCTAAAGAAACTGTTAACCGGTTACCTACTACCTGATGAGGAACTTGATTGGAAAACCATTGGAATAATGTGCAATGAGCAGTGAACCGGGCGCAATTAGCAATGAGTAGCAATCAGCAACCAACAATTAATAAATTAACAATCGAACAATTGAATCATGATGCTTATTGATCCCCACATTCACACTTCTTCCCGTACGACTGACGATTACGAAGCCATGCAACAAGCAGGCGTTGTTGCTGTTATTGAACCGTCTTTTTGGATGGGACAGCCTCGCACTCAGGTGGGCAGCTTCCAAGATTACTTTAGTAGCCTAATAGGTTGGGAACGCTTCCGGGCCAGCCAGTTCGGCATTAAGCATTATTGCACTATTGGACTAAATTCTCGTGAGGCCAACAATGAGGCGTTAGCTGATGAGGTGATGGAACTGCTGCCATTGTTTCTAGCTAAAGAAGGCGTAGTAGCCGTAGGTGAAATTGGTTATGACGACCAAACCCCGTTGGAAGATAAATACTTTCGGGAGCAACTAGAGCTAGCCCGAGAAATGGATATGCCGGTGATGGTACATACTCCGCACCGCGATAAGAAAGCCGGAACCTCCCGTAGTATGGACGTTTGCGAAGAACACGGCTTAGCTCCCTCTATGGTTGTGATAGACCATAACAACGAAGAAACTGTCAAGGAGGTACTAGACCGGGGCTTCTGGGCTGCTTTCTCTATCTACCCTCATACTAAAATGAGTCCCGAGCGCATGACGGCTATTGTGCAGCAGTATGGTCCGGAGCGCATTATAGTGAACAGTGCCGCCGATTGGGGTATCAGTGATGTACTCTCGGTACCCAAAACTGCTGCATTAATGAAAGAAAAGGGAGTGCCCGAAGAGCATATCCACCTTACCTGTTACCAAAATGCCCTGGATGCCTACGGCCAAAGCGGACAAATGAGCGAAGCCGACTTACAAACCCCCGAACTGGTTGATCAACGTAAAAAATTCGCTGGTAACTCCATCCTTCGCGGCGGCCAGACCCCGAGGGTGGATGAGAGTGGTTCCTAGTTAAGCCAACACCTTTATCTCTTTTGTTGCACTCAATTTATTACAAAATGAAAAAAAGGGGCTTAGTATTGCTTATAGCTTCTCTTTATTCTTGTACTGACGATACTAATGCAATTATGCTTCAAAGAGAATGGAAAATAGTTAATACTACCCCTTTAGTAAGGGGTGGTGTGTACATAATTAGTTCAGATACACTAGATTTTAGGAGTGTATCAAATGCAAAGGGGCAGGGTAAAATGTATTTACAGCAAATTGATGAGCGAAACTTTATCAAGTTTCACAGTAATGAATCATATTTCGAGATTCTGAAGCTAACAAGTGAAAAATTAGACGTTAAGCTTTGCGTAGTCAATTCAGAAACTAGAAAAGAACAGATAATAACCCTGATTGAATGTGAGGCAATCAAGGAATAGAAGAATTTAACATTATCAGTATAAATTTCGTATCATTGTATATATGAGTAAGAATACCGATACAATAACGCTTCATAGCAAAGGTGGACGTTTGTATGTAAAACCAACGGATATTCTGGCTACCCAGCAAGCGAAGGATACGCTGAAGCAATTCAAACAGTCATCCATCTATAAAGCTATTAAGCAGCGTAATCGTAAACCTTACAGCGCGGCATAAGTAGCTATGCCCTTTAATCTACTCCTATTTCCGCTGGTAGGTGGTTATTATTTACTCATCACCTCTCGTTTTACCAAGTATATTCATCAGAGGATAGATCGCCAACGGCTTATTTTTAATGCGGTACTTGCTGGAATTTTTCTCCTTGTTTTGGCTACAATAGGGGTTAGAATCCTAAAAACCAGTTTTCCCGAATGGTCGGAGAGCATGAGAGATTGGTTTCCCTTACAAATCCCCTACACTGGTACAGCTATTCTCTCGTTTGTGCTCGGTATTTTAATCGCTCATATTTCCAATCTTTTTATTAACGATACTAAGGCTCTAAGTCGCTCTATCCGTTTTATCGGTAATGAATTGGAACAATTGGTACGAAGTGCTTTTCTGAATACAGCCCTCATTTCTTTCACTATGAAGAGCGGAAAAGTGTACGTGGGCTGGCCGTTGTCTTTACCTCGCCCTTCGCGCGGCTCTTATTTGTCCGTGTTGCCTTTAATTAGTGGTTACCGTGATGAAACCCAAGATATTATATTTACGACTGAATACTGGGACTTGTATCAAAAAAGGCAGCAGGAAGGTGAGGGCGATATTTACGCCGGATTTCTATTAGTGTTATCAGTAGACGAAATCACACACGCGAGCTTGTTTGATTTTGATATATACGAACGTTTTAACCAAACCTTAGACCGGAATTCTGGTGCTTGATCAATAGCAGAAAAATATGCCCCTTTCCCAAAAACTACGAGCCTACTTACAACTGATGCGCCCGGCTAATATCGTGACGGCAATTGCCGATATTTTGGCGGGAGCAGCAGCTTCCGGGGCTATTCTGCTAATAATCAGTGGTGAAACTACTGGAGGGAACGAATCTTATCTGATTAACCTACTTTGGCTAGTGGCCGCTACCCTCGGATTGTACGGTGGGGGAGTGGTGTTTAACGATGTGTTTGATGCCAAGCTAGATCAGGAGGAACGCCCGGAGCGGCCTATCTCGTGCGGAGACGTTTCGGTGACGGAAGGTGCGGTCCTAGGAGGAGTACTGCTAGCCGGTGGAATTCTATCAACTATGCTTGTATCCGTGGAAAGCAGTATTATTGCCGTAGCAGTGGCCGCTTGTGCGCTGCTGTACGATGCTTGGGGTAAACATCAACTTATTTTTGGCCCAATCAATATGGGTTTGTGTAGAGGAGGAAATCTACTGCTTGGTATTAGTCTTGTTCCGGCAGCAATCACCGACTATTGGTATTTGAGTTTAATTCCTATCGTTTACATTGCCGCCATCACGATGGTGAGCCGGGGTGAGGTACACGGAGAGAATCGCTCGGCCTTATGGGGTGGAGCCGGATTGTACGCTATCGTCATTCTGGCGTTGGCTACCCTGGCCATTCGGGAGCAAAGAGGCTGGGTAGCTTATGTAATTCTGGCGCTTTTCGCCTCTCAGATTTATCCACCGCTGATTAAAGCCATCCGGCATACTCAACCGCAGTTGATTGGTAAAGCCGTGAAAGCTGGGGTGATCTCGCTCATCATTCTTAATGCCGTTTTTGCCAGTATTTTTGCCTCCGGGCTATTCGGGTTGCTGGTTCTCTTACTGCTACCGTTATCCATCGGGCTAGCTCGCTACTTTGCCGTCACCTGACGAAAAACCTTTCTTTTGAACAAATTGTCGTGTGTTGATTGTTAAAAGGTTCAACTGCTAATTGCCTTTTGCGATTGGTTAATCGCTATGTTTAGAAGACGATTTTCACATTTCTTATTTTACATCTCATTGCTAATTGTTCACTGCACATCGTAAATTAATGAAGTCGCTATCCCAATCCTTTTCTGTTGCTTTTCACTACCAGGTACATTTCACCCAGCGCTTATTTGACGTTGAAAACTCTTTGCTAAAAGAAGTTTTCCTGAAAGGTAATCCGGCTAAACTATTTTTTGTCGTAGACCAAGGAGTAGCCGAAGCCCATCCGCAACTACTAGCCGAAATAAGAAGCTACACTGATGCTCATTCCAACTCTCTGGCTTTGTTTGCT
Organism: uncultured Flammeovirgaceae bacterium; assembly: GCA_937884755.1. Taxonomy (GTDB): domain Bacteria; phylum Bacteroidota; class Bacteroidia; order Cytophagales; family Cyclobacteriaceae; genus Tunicatimonas. The sequence continues at coordinate 10,690 of CAKZYJ010000246.1, read as the reverse complement.
GACCCGCTGGTAGTACCTGGTGGTGAAGCGGCCAAGAATGATACTAAATATCTGCAACAAATTATTGAGGCGGTAGATCGCTATCGGATTGACCGACATTCGTACATCGTAGCCATTGGGGGTGGGGCCGTACTGGATATGGTAGGGCTCGCCGCAGCAGTAGCCCATCGCGGAGTGCGTCATATTCGTATTCCTACCACGGTTTTGTCGCAGAATGATTCGGGAGTGGGAGTGAAGAATGGCGTTAACTACTTCGGTAAGAAAAACTTTCTGGGCACTTTCGCTCCCCCCTACGCGGTCATTAACGATTCGGCTTTTTTATCCACGCTGGATGATCGGGACTGGCGAGCCGGTATTGCCGAGGCCATTAAAGTAGCCTTGATCAAAGATACCTCGTTCTGGGAGCGATTGGAGCAGGATGCCCCAGCACTTGTCAACCGTGATCAGGAAGCGATGAGCTATCTCATCCACCGCTGTGCCGATATTCATCTGCAGCATATTGCCGGAGGCGACCCCTTCGAGATGGGGTCATCGCGTCCGCTGGATTTTGGCCACTGGGTAGCTCACAAGCTAGAGCAACTTACTGATTATCAGCTACGTCATGGAGAAGCTGTTGCTATCGGCATTGCGCTAGATGTTACCTATTCCCACCTGAAAGGGATGCTTTCCGAAGCTGACCTGCACCGAATCATTAAACTGTTGCTCCAGATAGGATTTGATATTTACACTCCCGAGCTAGCTGAACCGGATTTACTAAGAGGGTTAGACGAATTTCAGGAGCATCTGGGAGGACAGTTGACCATTATGCTACTGGAAGAAATTGGCAGAGGGGTGGAAGTACACGAAATGGATAAAAGCCTGATCCAACAGGCAATTGGCCAGCTAGCAGAACAACAGACGGCAAAAGTTTCGGGCTAGTTTTCTGTTAGATACTGTAAGAATAAATAGCACTCGGCGACTAACTCGGAAAGCGATACTTAGATAGCCTTTAACAAAACATGATCGGTTCGAGTAAAAAGCGTGACCAAGCCATCTTACAGAGCTATCAGCTGGTCAAGAAGGATGGTTTTGATTTGGACCGAATATCATCTTACTTCTTATCCAAGAATTCAGATGACCATCTTCAGGTAATTTCCGATAGCACTTGGGTTAATCTAGATTTTGACGAGGTGTTTATGTACGTAGACCGAACTTGCTCAAAAGTTGGTGAGCAGTACTTGTACAAGACACTCCGAACCATACCTAAAAATGAAGATCGCTCTGCCAACCTTGAAAAAATCATATCCTTTTTAGATGCGAACACTCTTACAAAAGAGGCAGTAGTGCTGGCGCTAAGTCGGCTAAATAAGCCTTCTGCGTACTATTTGAAAAATCTATTTTTAGGAGCATATATTCTAAAGCCTAAATGGTTTTGGGTCGTTCCTATCCTATCTTTATTAGGCGTACTCACGCTGATATTAGCTTTCTATTTTCCAGTATTCTGGTTAGTTCTAGTCGTTATTTTAGCCATCAACTATCTGGTACACTACTGGAACAAGAATAACATGATGCAGTATTCCAATGCTGTTTCACAGTTGCTTACCCTTATTCAGGTAACCAATAAAATTCTTCATTCCGGTGTACCACTGGAAAATACGGACGAATTACAGGTGGCTATTAAAGTACTGGAAAGTATTGAGAGAAAAGCAGTCATCTTTAAAATGGAGGCATGGGCGCAAAGTCAGTTGGTAAGCGAGTTAGGTGCATTGGTACTCTTTTTTGTAGAAACAATAAAAGCTTTATTTCTGATAGAACCGCTTCTATTGTTCAACATACTAGAAAAACTGGCGCAAAAGAAGTCAGCTATCGAGACAGTCTATGGTGCGGTAGGCAAAGTCGATGTGGCTATTTCAATCAATTCCTTCCGAGAAGGACTCTCGTACTTTTGCGTACCCGTATTTGCTAGTGGACAAAAAAGTATCTGTGCCAAAAGCGTGTATCATCCATTGTTAACTGAACCGATAGCTAATACCATAGATATTTCTGATGGTAGATCAGTGTTGATTTCCGGATCAAACATGTCAGGAAAAACAACCTTCATTAGAACTGTGGGAATCAATACTATTTTAGCACAGACAATCAATACAGCTCTTGCTCATGAATTCACCTTGCCAAAAATCAGAGTATATTCGGCAATCAGGATAGCTGATGATCTGTTAGACGATAAGAGCTATTACTTAGAAGAAGTAATGAGCATGAATAAGTTACTCCGAGAGAGTAAAACCGACCATCAGAACTTGTTTTTACTGGACGAACTGTTCAAGGGAACTAATACTCTGGAGCGAGTTTCTATTGCTAAGGCAGTGTTGTCTTACCTGAATCAACACCAAAATTTGGTGTTTGCTTCCACACATGATTTAGAGCTTACCGAATATCTGGCCAATACATTTAACTTTTTTCACTTTTCCGAGATTATTGAAGATGATAGGCTTACGTTTGATTATTTACTGAAAGCAGGAAAGCTGACGAAGACGAATGCCATCCGCATATTAGAGCTTAATGAATATCCGGAAGAAGTGATTCAGGAAGCAAAGACGATATCAAAACAGATTAGTAAGTCAAAAGAAAAGTCCGATACCGAAAATGAGCCGATAAAATTTCCTGATAAACATCAGAATTGACAATTTAGCGCAGGAATAACACGCCATGAAATTATCCGACCAATATCACCTTACCTACTGTACTAATATTCACCCCGGCGAAAGCTGGGAGGAAGTAGACCAAAGTCTGAAAACCTACGTGCCAGTGATTAAGTCGGCCGTAGCTCCTGATCAATCCTTTGGGATTGGCTTACGACTGTCGCAGCAGGCGGGAGAAGAACTAGCCCGCCCGGCTGCTCTGGCCGCTTTTCAGGAGTGGCTATCGGAGAATAATTGCTACGTGTTCACCATCAACGGCTTTCCTTACGGCGGTTTTCACCGGCAGGTAGTAAAAGACCAAGTGCATCAGCCCGACTGGATTACGCTCGATCGGTTAGCGTATACCCAGCAACTGTTCTTGATTCTAGCGAAATTGCTTCCTTCGGATATGGACGGCGGTATTTCTACTTCCCCACTGTCATACAAGTATTGGCATGCGGATGAAAAAGCCAGGAGCGAAGTTTTTGAAAAGTCTACGGACCACTTAGTGCAAATAGCCATCTGGTTGTACCGGCTGCGGCAGGAAACTGGCAAGTTACTGCATCTGGATATTGAACCGGAGCCGGACGGAATGCTGGAAAATACTCAGGAAGTAATTGACTACTTCAACAACTGGCTGCTACCAAAGGGCATTCCCGTTCTTAAACAACAGTTAGGGCTAAGCCCTGATGAAGCCGAAGTGTGTATTAAAACTCATATTCAGCTTTGCTACGATGTGTGCCACTTTGCGGTGGTGTACGAAAAGCCGCAGGACACCTTTCGCCGCTGGCAGGAAGAAGGCATCCGCATTGGTAAAATTCAGATCAGTGCTGCGCTAAAAGCCGATTTGCCGTCTGAAGCGGCTGACCGTCAACCCGTAACAAAAGCTTTTGAGTCGTTGGTAGAATCCACTTACTTGCACCAGGTAGTAGCTATGCAGGCCGACGGTGAGTTGCTTCATTATCCCGATCTGCCGAAGGCTCTGGAACACATTAATGAACCCGAAGTAGTGGAATGGAGAACGCACTTTCATGTGCCCTTATTTGTACCCAGTTACGGAGTGCTGAACTCCACGCAGGATGCTATTCGGGAAGTGCTGAGTATTTTACAAGAAACCCCTATCACTCGTCACCTAGAGGTAGAAACCTACACCTGGGAAGTATTGCCTAAAGAAATCCAGGTAGGATTAGCTCAATCTATCGTTCGGGAACTGGAGTGGGTGCGCAATATTATCAATTAACAGAGGCTGTCCCGTGCGAAGTCCGGAGTTGAAAGACCGTAAACTAGGCAGTGAAGCGATTGAACCATTGAACAATTGAATCGTTGAAATTTAGATGCAAAAAACCGTAGTTCTTAATGTGGTAGCCCTTTCGGGGCGAGTGCTGGGTGAGCATACGCCGCTTCTAAAGCGTTGGAGTGAGCAAGGGAAAAAAGTAGCCATAAAACCCGTGCTTCCCGCGGTTACTTGTTCGGCTCAGTCTACCTACCTCACCGGTAAGTGGCCTACCGAACACGGTGTGGTGGGTAATGGCTGGTACTTTCGCGATGAATGCGAGATCAAGTTCTGGCGGCAATCGAATAAGCTAGTACAATCCACTAAAATTTGGGATGCTGCTCGGGAACAGGATACCAATTTCACCTGTGCCAACCTGTTCTGGTGGTACAATATGTACTCCTCGGTAGATTTTGCAGTAACCCCCCGTCCGCTCTATCCTGCCGACGGACGCAAGCTTCCTGATATCTACACCCAACCGATGGGTTTGCGCGATCGTTTGCAGCAGGAACTGGGTCAATTTCCCCTCTTTGAGTTTTGGGGACCCAATGCTAACATCAATTCTACCAAATGGATTGCCGAAGCAGCCAAGAAGGTAGATGCGTGGCATAACCCTACGCTTTCGCTCATCTATCTTCCTCATCTGGACTATAATCTGCAACGCTGTGGAATTGATTTTTCTCAAATTGGGTCTGATTTACAGGAAATTGATGCGGTTTGCGAAGACCTTATCACTTACTATGAAGCGCAGGGAGCAAAGGTTGTAGTACTATCCGAGTACGGAATTACTTCAGTGAGCCGACCGGTGCACATCAACCGGGTGTTGCGGGAGCAGGGCTACATCACGGTGAAAGATGAACTGGGGCTAGAGATGCTGGATGCCGGAGTTAGTCGAGCTTTTGCCGTAGCTGATCATCAACTGGCTCACGTCTACGTTCAGCAGGCCGAAGATATACCAAAGGTTCGGACTTTGTTAGAGTCAACTCCCGGCATTGCCCAGGTGCTGGATGAAAAAGGAAAAGACAAGTATCATTTAGATCACGCTCGGGCGGGCGAGCTAATCGCAGTAGCGGAAGAGGATGCCTGGTTTACGTATTATTACTGGCTGGATGATACTAAAGCCCCCGATTTTGCCCGCACCGTGGATATTCACCGCAAACCCGGTTACGATCCGGTAGAAATGTTCCTCGACCCGAAAATCAAGCTACCGATGGCGAAAGTTGGTCTAAAGCTACTGAAGAAGAAATTGGGCTTTCGCTACCTAATGGATGTAATTCCACTAGATGCAACGTTAGTGAAAGGCTCGCACGGTGGTATTCCTGCCTCTCAGGAAGACTGGCCAGTATTGATTACTAAGGAAACAAACTTACTATCTGATTCTGCTTTAGCTCCTACTGAAGTGCAGGCTATTTTGTTATCTCATCTAGAAGGTTCAGTTACCTGAACTGTTTGATTATCATCGCTTTACCGAGTAGGGTTAGCTTAATAAACAACCTTTTTTAGGATAAAAAGGGTACAATTTCTGCAAGGGCATCAGTAAACACTTGAATGCCTATGAAATTTGTTCTTCGTATTGCTCTAATCACAATACTGCTGCTAAATATTAGCTGCATAGACGATGGGACCGACTGTGGTTCTCTGGGTAATCAGTCTTTGGATATTGTGGGTATTAGCGGCACGAATGTAGCTATCGGAAATAGCTTTTCCGATTTTATCACCATTGGGTCAGGAATCACACTTACGTATTCTGAGTTTGGTATCCGGGCTATTCCTGAGGCAACTTACCAAAATCAGGCAGCCCTAGAAGGAGGTTTTCAGGCATATGCTTGCTCGCCAGCTCCGCCTCAACCTACCGAAGAGATTGCCGAAATTGCGGTTTTTAGTTCCGCCGACTACGTACAGGCATCCAGCAATAAAGTATTCACTGCCGGAGATACTCTTAATACCCTTTTCAAAATTTACGATACGTATAGTGGTCGCATTGTCGGCTTACCGGACTTTTTGGTAGAGGATGATTTGGTGGCGGCGGACGAGCCTTTTACCCTGCAATTAACCGTTACCCCACAGGAAAGTACCGAACACCAGTTTACGGTGCATTATCGATTGGAGAATGGGGAGTTCTACCAATTTACCACCGACCCAATAACGATCGTGCCCTAAACATCTGCCGGAGCATATGGGTGATAAGTCAGTTCATAATTTTTTTGACGAAATAGTATTTTTTGCGGCTAATAGCACAATTGAAGAAGTAGATGGTATGCACTCGTCCAAGGGTGACGCTGAGAAATTTTTAGCCTTGAGTTCTACCGTAACTATGCGGATATGGAAAGATGAACAGCCTACCCAGGATAAGCCATCGGTAACCCGCTCTTACGAAACGCTAGGTTACGTCATTAAGGGAAAAGCTGAGTTATACTCAGCAGGACAAACGGTAACCTTGCAATCCAGCGACTCTCACGTAGTTCCTAAAGAAACGGAACATACTTACAAGATTCTAGAGTCCTTCATTGCGGTGGGAGCCACTTCACCTCCTGTTCAGATGCACGGCTAAGGAGAATAATCAATTGTTTTTTTACAAGAACCGGGTATACCTATCCGTTTTTTTGTGCTCGTACCGTATATTTGCTGTTTATCTGTACTGAGAATTCCTTCACAGCCTACATAACCGGTATGAAAAATTACATGAAATTAGTTGGCTTAGCCATAATCTTTGGCGGAATGCTAGCCTGTCAATCCAATTCTGATATGTCGAACAATATTTCTGAAGCCCCAGATGCCCCTCAAAAAGATTCGGTGCTTTCTATTCACGGTGACACCCGGGTTGATCCCTACTTCTGGATGCGCCTTACCGACGAACAAAAGCAGGCCGAGAACCCAGATGAACAGACTCAGCAAGTGCTTCAGTATCTAGAGGATGAAAATGCCTACACCAAAACGGTGATGCAGGATACTGAGGAATTGCAGGAGCAGCTTTACGATGAAATTGTCGGACGAATCAGCCAGGATGATTCGTCGGTGCCCTACTTCAAAAACGATTACTGGTACTATACCCGCTACGAAGAGGGTAAGGAGTACCCCATTTACGCTCGTAAGCCAGGAAGCCTGGAGGCCGAAGAACAGATTCTACTTAATGTGAATGAGATGGCCGAAGGCTATGAGTACTACAGTGCCCGAGGTTTGCAGGTAAGTCCGGATAATAAAATCCTGGCGTTTGCCGAAGATACACTTAGCCGACGCATTTACACTATTCGCTTTAAGGATCTGGAAACTGGAGAAATGCTTTCGGACCAGATTCCCAATACGCAGGGTGACGGTGCTTGGTCGAGTAACAATCAGTACTACTTCTACACTACCAAAGACGAGGTGACGCTGCTATCTAATAAAATATGGCGGCACCGGTTGGGCGAAACGGTGGATAAAGACATGCTCAAGTACGAAGAAGAAGATCCTTCATTTTATATCGGGATAACCAAATCCAAGTCGGACGAATATATTATGATCTGGAACCAGAGTACCTTGGCGAACGATTTTCATCTACTAAAAGCTGACCAGCCCGAAGGTGATTTTCAGCGATTTACACCTCGCGAAGCCAAGCATCGTTATTCTTTAGAACACGTAGACGATAAGTTCTTGATCCGTACCGACTGGGAAGCTCCCAATTACCGGATTATGGAAGTGCCGATAGGAGCTACGGCTAAAGAAAACTGGCAGGAAGTGATCCCGCATCGCGAGGATGTTTTTATAGAAGAGATGGAGGTATTTCAACGCTATTTGGTACTAACTGAGAAGTCAAACGCGTTGCCAAAACTGAGAGTAATGGATCTTCAGGAAGATAAAGAGTACTATATTCAGTTTGACGAGCCCGCCTACGTATTATCATCTGCTACCAATCCCGAACTGGATTCCGAAGTGCTACGCTACGGTTACGCTTCCCTGACTACGCCTACTTCCATCTACGATTACAACATGCAAACACGAGAACAAGAGCTAAAAAAGCGGCAGGAAGTTGTTGGTGGACATAATCCGGAAGACTACGTAAGCGAGCGGATGTTTGCGTTGGCGCGGGACGGTAAGCAAGTGCCAATCTCGCTAGTGTACAAGAAGGGTGTTCGAGAAGGAGGACCGGCCCCACTGTTGCAGTATGCTTACGGTTCCTACGGCTTCTCATCCGATCCGGGATTTAATAGTGCTAATTTAAGCTTGCTGGACAGAGGTTTTATCTTTGCTATCGCTCACATTCGAGGAGGACAGGAAATGGGCCGGGAGTGGTACGAAGACGGTAAGATGTTCAACAAGAAAAATACTTTTACCGATTATATCGACTGCGCGGATCACCTCATCGCGGAAGGCTACACTTCTAACGAGCAACTGTACGGCCTGGGTGGTAGCGCGGGTGGTCTGCTGATGGGAGCTGTTGCTAACATGGCCCCGGATCGTTTTAATGGCTTGGTAGCCGCTGTACCTTTTGTTGACGTAGTTTCTACTATGCTGGACGAATCTATTCCGTTGACCACCAATGAGTTTGATGAGTGGGGTAATCCCAAGAATCTGGAATCTTATGAGTATATGCTCTCTTACTCACCCTACGACAATGTGGCGGAGCAGGACTATCCTAACATGTTGGTGACTACCGGATTGTTCGACTCGCAGGTACAGTACTGGGAACCGGCCAAGTGGGTAGCTAAACTGCGGGATAAAAAAACGGATAATAACCTATTGCTAATGGATACCAACATGGATGCTGGCCACGGTGGAGCTTCCGGTCGCTTCCGCCGCTTCAAAGAAACCGCGCTTCGTTACGCTTTTTTATTGAAGCTGGAAGATCAGGCGAGTATGGTTAACTAGAAATTTGCTTCTACTTCTGTTTAATAGCCAATTGCCCGCAGGCGGCGTCAATGTCTTTGCCCCGGCTGCGGCGCACGTTTACGGTTACTCCTTTATTTTCCAAGAATGCGGCAAACTGATCGAGCCGGTCGGCTTCAGTGTTGCGGAAGTCGGCTTCGCTAATGGGGTTGTACTCAATCAGGTTTACTTTGCTAGGTACATACTTCGTGAATTGCCAGAGTTCTTTGGCGTCTTCCAGTCTATCGTTGAAGTTATAGAAGACAATATACTCGAAAGTAATGCGGGTGCGGGTTTTTTGATAAAAGTATTGCAGAGCTTCTCTTAGCACTTCCAGATTATTGGTTTCGTTGATGGCCATAATCTGGTTACGCTTCTCATCATTAGCGGCGTGTAGCGATAGCGCCAGATTGAATTTCACCTGATCGTCGCCCAGCTTTTTGATCATCTTGGCAATACCCGCGGTAGACACCGTGATACGCTTAGGCGACATGTTCAGTCCATTAGGAGACGTGATGTGCTCGATAGATTGCAGTACATTGGCGTAGTTGAGCAGCGGTTCGCCCATGCCCATATACACAATATTGGAAAGCGGCATGCGGTAATTCTGCTCGGCTTGCTGATTGATCAACACCACCTGATCGTAGATTTCAGCTGCATCCAGGTTACGCTTGCGGTCCATATAGCCGGTAGCGCAGAACTTGCAGGCCAATGAACAACCCACCTGCGAGGATACACAGGCCGTCATCCGTGAATCCGTAGGAATCAGTACTCCTTCTACCAGATGCTGATCGTGTAGCCGGAACATGGATTTGATCGTCTGGTCGCGGCTGATTTGCTGGTCATGCACCTGTACCGCATTAATCGTAAAGTTGTTTTCTAGCAGCTCCCGGGTCTTCTTCGAAAGGTTTGTCATCTCGGCAAAGCTGGTGGCCGATTTCTTCCACAGCCATTCTTCTACCTGCTTCATCCGGAAAGGTTTTTCCCCGGCTTCAATTAAGAATGCTTGAAGCTTTTCGGGTTTGATTTTACGAATGTCTTTTTTAGAAGCAACTACTGATTCCATACGATATAATTACGATTGCACTCACCCAACAATCAAAGCCTACCGGAAAGTTTGTTGAGAGTAGCTATTCTCGGCTACTGATTTCCCTCTTTATTTGTATCGGGATAGATTATTTTCAGTGCTTCATCAATGACGTCAATGGTTTTTTGTTCTTGCTGAACTAATTCATTAATCGGAAATAATAGCGTATTAATGGTTTGATTCTCATTCTCTATTGGAAAGGATATGATCTCTGTAATAGCTTTAAAGGTTTCTTCCATAAAATACTCTTGAGTACTGTAGACATCTGTAAGTATCTCTACTATCTGATAATTGAATTCCGAAACAATTCCGGTAGCTAATGCGGCTTGCCAAGAAGTATTCACCGGGAAGACTGGGTAGACGGATATTTTTCCGTCCAATAGATGATGGAAGACCCTTTGATCAAGAAAATACTTGTATTCAGCCATATAAATCCGCAAAGAATCATTTTCGTCGCTAGCCGCCTGTTGAAGGTTCCGCAATGCGATTTTATGAATCTCTAAAGCTTTCGCAATATGTTCCCGATTACTCTTCATTTCCTGCACTATACGTTCCAGTGCAATTCGCTTTTGTTGTTCTGTCTTCTGGCTTTCAGCGTAGCGATTAATAAATAGCGCAAACAAAACACTGAATACAATTAGCGCACTTTCTACTAATAAGCGTTTAAGTCCTTTTATCTTAATTTTCATGAGAATACGGGTGTAGGGATTGCTATTCGTTACTGTTCAGGGCTGCCTTTGGTGTCAAAATCCAGCGGACGGATAGGAAACGGAATGGGGTAGTGTATTTAAAGTAAGGACGAATATTTTGAAGAAAAAGCAATGTGAGGGA
>CAKZYJ010000245.1 GCA_937884755.1 uncultured Flammeovirgaceae bacterium | reverse complement strand
AGATGCAGTGGTTACCGCTAGCAATATCGTACAAAACGAAGCCTTATTTCGGCTAGGTTTATCACTTGATCTGATTGCGTTCATTACTGACGTCATTGTTTCGGTGCTGTTGTATCAAATGTTTAAGCCGTTTGGCAAAACTCTGGCAATGACATCCGCTGCCCTCCGACTGATTGCCCACCCGGCTATCGGTAGTCTGAACCTGCTCAACCATTATTTAGCCTACCATATCTTAGGTGATGCTGAGTTTCTTACAGTTTTTGATGAGGCCCAACGTCAATCATTCAGCTTACTCTTTATGGATGCTCATCGCAGCGGTTATCTTATTGCCGGAGGGTTCTTTGGCCTGCACTGCCTTCTGTTAGGGATATTGATTTACAAGTCTAACACCATTCCCAATATCTTCGGAGGGCTTTTGATTGGCTCAGCAGTAGGCTATCTCATCGAGACTTTTGGTGACTTTAGCCTGCCGGGCTACGAGGAAGTTACTGCTTTGCTGGTTGGTGTTGCCGCAGGGGTGGGAGAACTATCGTTCACATTTTACTTGCTAATTAGAGGTAGTAAGTTACATTAGGGTCAATAGGTAGCCTACCGCATCTGCCATAACTATACATCAACCTTGAAATACATAATCCGATGAACAAGCAACGAAATAGACAAATATTCAGAGTTATACTGCTGGTTGGAACAATAATCTCACTGTTCTTTGTACCCTGGCTATTGGTCAAGGCATGGATACTTCCGCTGCCGGATACAATTCAAGAACAGTTAGATGAGGCCATTGGTCATGGATTTGACGGAATGGTTGTTTATGTAGATCAAGCGGAAAACGCACCTCAGTATTTTGCTTCCGGTTGGCATAATAGAGAATCTGAGATACCGGCTAAACCTGATGCACTATTTAAGATTGCCAGCATTGGTAAGCTGTATGATGCGGTGGCGGTTACCAAATTGGTAAGTGATGGACGGCTTGCTCTGGATAAAACCATCGCTGATTATTTACCAGAACTTGTGGGGAGAATCGGAAATGCTGAGAAAATTACTTTACGGTTGATGATACAGCACAGAAGCGGAATTCCCAATTATTCGGACACTCCAAATTTTTGGGCAGAGCCAATAGGCTATGAAGAAAGTCTTGCATTAATTCTGGACAAACCTGCCAATTTTGAACCTGGTGAAGACTATGAATATTGTAATACGAATTATCTTCTCCTTGGTAAGATAATGAATGATGCACTGGGCTATGATAAATTTCAGTTTGTTCAGGAAAGAATTCTAACCCCACTAAACCTAAATAATACTTTCGCTTCAGTCAACGAAGTGAATATGGCGGATGTGATGAGTGGCTATCATGTAGGGTATCCCCATGACTTAAAGAAAAACGATTATGGCATGCATGCCACTGCCGAAGATGTAGGCACTTTCCTCAGAGCATTAAACGACGGATCATTGTTTGAAGCAGGAGAACAGGAAATATATGCTTCCATCTACGAATATGAACATGCCGGTTGGGTTCCGGGATACCAGAGTTTTGCCAAATACCACCAAGACCTTGATGCAGTGATCATTGAGTTCTACAGCACAACTGATCCTAAACTGTACAATTGGAACTTGTCAGAAATCATAAATAATAGAATTGTTAAAATTCTGAAAAGGCAATAAAACTGATAACAGTGTATAAGAAGCATTAAAACGCCCTTTATACTAACTTTGCAGCAAATAAAAGATAATCATGAATTTCGAACAGATTAAAGCACGAACCAGACCCTTGGTCAACAAAGTGTCTCCTGTATCGGAGGGGTCATTAGATCTGATGAGCGACTTGATTGTAGTTGAGGTTTATGAAAAAGGAGATGTGTTTATCGATAGAGGGAAAAAAAACAACAAGGAATACTTTGTTTACGAAGGCGTCTGCCGGAGCTTTTTGCTAAGCCCGGATGGTGAGGAAGTAACAATATCTTTTTTTCTTGAAGGCGGTGTGCTGTCTCCGAACAAAACGAGAACAGCTAACCAAATATCTCACCTCAACTTTCAAGCGCTTACAAAGGTAACCCTCGCCAGTTTCAACGCTGACAAGTTTGAGCAGCTGATGATAAACCACATTGACATACGCGAGTTTGGGAATATGGTTTTACAATATGAACTCCTTACAAAAGTTGAAAAAGAAATTGCCCTCGCCTCGTTGAACGGGAGAGAAAGGCTCATTCTTTTTAGAGAAAAATACCACTTTCTGGAAAATCTAATCTCACATGTTGACATTGCCTCCTATCTGGGAATTACAAATATTTCCCTAAGTAGGCTTCGTAGAGAGCTTAGGGAGTAAAATTTCATCCTTTAACAAATGTTAATGGATTCGAAACCCACATCATCAACCTTTGTAGTGAACTCAAAAACAAAGGAAGATGAAAAATCTATCAAGTATCCTAACGCAAGGATTTAACGCAAACAAAATTAACCCGCTTTGGTACCTCGCTATTGGGGTAGTTACCATGACCCTTACGCACATGACTTTTAGTATTGAAGTCATGGCCTGGGTTTCCAGTGTTCCATTTTTGATTTATCTAAGCCTCACACTAGGTTGGAAGTCGAGGCTAACCTTTATTCTCGCTTTCGTTTTGGCCTGGACCCTGGTTGTAACCAAGATTATTAGCGATCCAATTCCATTTGTGCTGGCCTTTCTCTACTCGATCCCAATTAGTTTGTTTCACCTGCCGGGATACTTGATCTGGAGCAAATTCAAAAATCAGAAATATGCGCTGTTTCTATTCCCTGCAATCATGGTCATTATGGAATGGATCCAATACACCTTTACACCTCTTGCCAGTTGGGAAGTGGCTGCATATACCATGCACGATAATGTATCACTTATTCAAACAGTATCCTTGTTTGGGTTGGCTGGATTGAGCTTTCTGGTTTATTGGGTTAATGTCTCAATTACAAACATCATCGTCAAAAGACAAGTTTCCATTTCAACATTTCAGCTCCCGCTAATTGTGCTGGTGCTTTTGATTGCTTTTGGCTCCATCCGCTACGACATGAGCAAAGCTAATGGCACTCACACGATAACTGTTGCCGCAGTTGGAACAGACTCTGAGGCCAGTGGTTTACCATTGCCTACAAAAGAAAGAACTGAACAGACTAAAACGACATTGTTTAAACGAACCAGAACTGCGGCCGAGGGTGGTGCTAAATTAATATCGTGGAACGAAGCCGCTATGTTTATAAAGCCTGAAGATGAGAACGAAAGGATTTACTCCATCAAGGATCTAGCTACTGAACTCAATATCACTTTGGTAGCTTCTTATGTGACACCCATTTCACAATCTCCCTTGAAGTATGAGAACAAGTACCAGTTTATCGATTCGTCAGGGAACATTACGCATACATACCTCAAGCATCAACCCGTACCAGGAGAACCAGCTGTGCAGGGAAAGTCGCCTTTAAAAGTTGCTGATGTAAAAGGAATAAAAGTCGGAGCCGCAATTTGCTATGATTATGATTTTCCGTATCTGGCAAAAGGGTATGGTAAATTAGGAGCAGATATGGTTATTCTTCCGTCAAGTGATTGGAGAGGCATTGACCCTGTTCATACAGAAATGGCAGCCTTTAGAGCAGTTGAGCATGGTCACTCGGTTCTTCGTTCAACGCGTTTTGGGCTCTCCGCAGCAATTACACCATACGGTGAAATGGTTTCACAAATGAGCAGTTTTGACAATAATGATAAAATCATGTATTCACAACTGCCTACCAAAGGGGTCACTACATTATACTCAGTTATTCAAGATAGTTTCATCTACCTGTGTATTGGATTCTTGCTGTTATTTATTGTGGTTATGGTTCGATCAAATAAGAGTAAATCAACTATTCAGCCATATTAGCTAATTGAATAAATATGTCGATTTATAAAAACCTGTAATTAATTGCAGGTTTTTATGTTTATCATATTTTCCATACTGTTTTTGAGATGAATGCTTTATATTACTTGCTACAACAACGCATAACAAAACATGCCCTCCCGCTGGTCGGTCACGTTTGTTATGCCACCGCTGTAATTAAAAGCAGTCAGTAATTTAAAGAAAACAAACAACCTGATGTCAATTGATGACAAAAACGAATCTCAATTCTTTCAAAGAATTATTGATATTGGCGCCAATAAGGAGTTTTCTGTAACTGAGAAACGGTATTTGCAGGTGATAAACATTGCCTCCATTCTAGGGGTTTTGTTTAATTCAATTTGGTTGTTGATTACATTATCTCTTTCAGAAGCAGCACTAGTTTACGGAAGCAATGGATTGATGGGGTTGATGTTTCTCATGGTGTTAGTGCTTAACAAGAAAGGTTGGCGGGTAGTAGCTTCAATATGGCTTGCTATTTCAGCATATATTTCTGTTCTCTTATTTCTTTATTTGTTGGGATATTCGTCAGGGGTTGCCACCATTTGTTTCTTAATAATCATCTTGCCCTACATGACTTTTCCCCGAAACGCAAGGGGGTTTGCCCATAGTTTCAGTTTATTGGCTTGCTTGACCTTAATCGTTACC
Source organism: uncultured Flammeovirgaceae bacterium (assembly GCA_937884755.1). Classification (GTDB taxonomy): domain Bacteria; phylum Bacteroidota; class Bacteroidia; order Cytophagales; family Cyclobacteriaceae; genus Tunicatimonas. The sequence goes on along the minus strand of CAKZYJ010000245.1, from coordinate 25,374 downwards.
GTTTTATTTCAATCGCAAATTAATGCTCACTATGAAGGGATGGATTCCTATTTATCACAAGTGGTCAATATCAGTATAACCGGGTTAATTTGTCTCACACTTATTTGGAGTTTGTCGGTGCTAATTGATAGATCAGAAGATTCATTAAAAGCTGAGCAGAAAAGATCAGATGACCTCCTGCATAATATTCTACCGGCAAACATAATAAGAGACTTGAAAGATAGTGGTAAGACAATTCCTAAAAGGCACAAGAATGTAACTATTCTATTTACCGACTTTGTAGGTTTTACGGAGCTAGTAGCATCAATCTCGGCCATCACTTTGGTTAATGAGCTTAATGACATTTTTGGGCGATTTGATGAAATTATGGAAGAAACGGAGGTTGAAAAGATTGAAACAATTGGTGATGCATACATGGCAGCATGTGGCCTTGAAGAAGAAATTACTAATCATGCTGTTAATTGTATCACAGCAGCCCAAAAGATGCTATCCTATCTTGAAGAGAGAAATAAGAGTCATGAAATATTATGGAGGATGAGAGTTGGGATACATTCAGGAACTATAGTAGCTGGAGTGGTAGGCAAAAAGAAGTTTGCATATGATCTTTTTGGAGACACGATAAATACAACTAGCAGGATAGAATCTGCTGGGGAAGCAGGTAGAATCAATATCTCCTCATCCACTTATGAACTAGTTAAGAACGACTTTACATGTCTTTCTCGCGGGAAAGTTTTTGCAAAGGGAAAAGGGGAATTAGAAATGTATTTTGTAAAATAAACTTATGATATAGAACACTTGACCTATCCACCATATTGGGTGAAAATCATTAACTTGATAAATATAGATCTGGGTTATGATTAAAACTTTTTCAAAATGGATACGGATGACTTGTTAGTAAATTACTTTTCTCAATACATTACACTCAGTAGTGAGGAAATTCAGCTCATAAAAAATGAAGACATTGTACAAGAGTATAAAAAAGATCATGTGCTTTTGAGAGAAGGGCAAGTAGCTCAAAGGTGCTTTCTAGTGCTGAAAGGATGTGTTAAGCGGTATTATTTGGAAGATGGGGAAGAAAAGATTATGGAGTTTTATACCGAAAATGATCCGATTGCTCCGGCAAGTTATGCTACTAAAGAACCTTCTGAGTATTATTTATCCTGCGTTGAGTCATGTTTAATTTCTACTGGCACTGAGGAAAGCACCCAACGATTCCTACAAGAATTTCCCAGGTTCGTACCCATGTTCGTGAAGATTGGCGATAGTTTAACCGCAAAGAAGCAGGTATCTATGGATGATTTTAAAAATCTTTCGCCCGAGGGCCGCTACCAAAAGCTACTGGAAACAAAACCCGACCTGGTAAACAGAGTACCTCAATACATGATTGCTAGTTATCTGGGTATTCAACCAGAATCATTGAGCAGAATACGAAAAAGAATCTGGACTGATAACAAGAACGCTAGTACTTCCGAAATCAAGTAATTGGTCATTTAGTCGAGTTGATTAGATAGCCCGGGCATCTCTTTACATTGCAAACGAAGTTAAGCAGTATTCTTCTAGTAGACCTTACCTCATCGGAGGTAGGCCGTAGGCAGTTAGCCGTCATTGATCGCCTACAGCCTACCGCTTACTAAAATGATTCAAGATAATGATAGAAAAACACTGGAAGTATAGTTTACAGAGCACTCAAAACTTCATCTACTTACTTTTCCTTTCTTAACCCAAGTCAATGAACGGCGTTTGGGCTGATGATATTTTTGTGTCAATAAATTTAGTTGAACAAAAATTAATCAATTATGAATGCTGTAAAAATTGCCGTAGGGTTTGCTGGCGGGATTACAATCCTATTAGTCGTCCTAGCCTTGAATGTTAAAAACCCTGAAACCGCCCTGTACGATAAGACTGTCGAAATGCTGATGAAGCAAGAGGGAGTGACTTCTGAACTAGAATTAGAGAAACGCTTTCCCGAATTAATTGACATCAAGTCTACGATGAGCCAGGTTACTGACCTAAACCAGACTATGCAGCGAGCAGCGCAAAATCCGGCCCCGATGATGACTGAAGGCGAATCCTGGCAAATGGAATATCATCGGCAGAGGATGCATCAACTTCGGCATGAAGTGAGAGCAGAACTTTCCCAACTCATAGTCACGTATGCCGAACGTCAACCTTAGTAAAAACACCTAAACATTTTAAATTTATAGCTATGTTAACCAACAAAATCAACCCCCAGATGCTGCTTTCTACCCTTTGGGTATTTATCTTATTTAACACGATTCTCAGGGATCTGCATGAGTTTCCCACTGAGGGATATATTGAGGAAATGATGTCCCTGAAATTATCCGATGGAATTATGCTCTTTTTTGGATTCATGGTGGAAATACCCATTTTAATGGTGCTTCTCTCCCGAATCTTAAATGATAAGGCCAATAAGTGGATGAACATTATTGCTGTAGTTATTTCTAGTCTCGGCATACTCTACACATTACCTTCAGCCGATCTGGATGACGTGTTTTTTGCGATTGTGAATGCGGCAGCACTGGTAGTGATTATTATTACTGCCTGGAGGTTGCCTCTTTTGCAAAGTACTTCAAACCCAAATAACGCGAGTGAAAAGCTGCAGGAGGAGTCTGCACTGCCATTATTTACCGATTAATGGCAGTATGGGTGAGTTGGGCAATTATGCAAGGATCTGAACACAACTGTCTACGTAGATATCCAAGAGAGGAAGGGTGGATATGGAACCCCCTTCCTCTGCTGACCCAATAACTCCCAGGTTTACCAGTCTGATAAGTCCAAGCTGGTAAGTTTGTCTACATGTTGGCTGATCTTTTCTATATCCCAATCCCACCAGCGAATTTGTAGTAGCTTCTCGATAGTAGCATCATCAAAGCGTTTTTTGATAATCTGAGCCGGGTTTCCTCCCACAACTGTATAGGGTTCTACGTCTTTGGTGATAGTGGCATTGGTAGCAATGATAGCCCCGTCGCCTACCTGTATTCCAGGCATGATGGTTGCGTTATGCCCAATCCATACGTCGTTACCAATCACGGTATCTTTTTTCACTGGGTAGCTCTTTCCGTCCATAGCGTGCTCCCAGCCCTGAAAAATGGCAAACGGATAAGTAGATATTGCCTGCGACAAGTGGTTAGCTCCGTTCATGATGAAAGTAGCCCCAGAGGCAATCATACAAAACCTGCCGATAATGAGTTTATCTCCCACAAAATCGAAGTGATACTTTACATTCTTCTCAAAGTTATGAACGTCCGCAAAATCATCGTAGTAGGTGTAGTCGCCCACCACGATATTGGGGTTCTGAATAATGTTCTTTAAAAAGCACAGACGTTCGTAGCCTTTGAGCGGGTAAGTTTGATCTTTATCGGGGTAGGCCATAGCACTTACTATTTTGCGCAAAGCTAAGAATAACTATTTTTTAGTCAGCAGAATTAAATGCAGAAAATCTATAGCATGCCCTGAAACAGTAATCTGGAACAGCCTACGCTGGCTGAGACTTGGTGCGGTTCGGTACCACTATCCAACGCCAGTAGATACTCGTTACAATGACAAATTCAGCAGCGATTAGCCAGAAACTGAGATCAGTAAAAAATGCAAAATGGTTTCCGCCTTCGGGAATGATAAACAGGGGTACAGTAATGAGCGCATCTAGCACAATGGCTACCATAATCATAACGACTCCTAACCTAAAGCCATTTGTTTTATAACCTGTACTGCCCTGAGTACGGTAATAAAAATAAGCACCCAAAGTGACTGCCGGAATGATGCCAAGTGGGAATACTACATTGACATACTGTTCGGAATTCTCAATAAAAGGGAGAAAGTAAGGTGCGCTATACACTAGAACGCCTAATATCCAGGTGATTACTCCGGAAATAATGGCTCGCTGGGTATTCATGTTATTAGATTTTTGGTGGTGAATAAAGAGAGAGGCTATCCAGTGAGTAGATAGCCTCCCGTGAAGATTAGATAGATACAACTACTTGCGGTTGCCATACTCCTGTGGCTGCTGTTTCCGCTGCGTACTGAGCGAAGCTTTTGGGTTTTCTTCCCAGCACCTTCTCAATATCATGGGTCACGTTATGGATGTCGGGATTACCCAGCACTTCGGTAAACAAATAATTAATCAGCCACACATAATCTTTCGGCAAATTATGCTCCTCCAGCATCTGAGAGTACTCGTTCTGCGAGATCGATGTGAACCGAATGGCTCGGCCTGTGGCCTGAGCAATCTCATCAATCACTTCTGGAAAGGTCAGCAGTTCGGGACCAGTCAATTCATAAATCTGACCATTATGTTGATCATGGGTTAGTGACTCTACCACCATGTCGGCAATATCGTCGGTATCTACGTAAGGAATTTTAGCTTCGGCTTGAGGCAGGGCTACATAACCCGCTAGAATAGGTTCCAGGAAGAAGTTCTCACTGAAGTTCTGGTTGAACCAACTAGCGCGCACAATGGTGTAATCCAAGCCTGAGTTTATTACGATTTGTTCGGATAGCTCGGCTTCTCGTTCGCCTTTGCCTGAGAGCAGTACCATTTTCTTGACTTTACTCTGCTTTGCCTGTCGTACTAATGCCTCAATAGCATCTCGGGCTCCGGGAACGGCCAGATCGGGCTGGAAAGTGACGTAAACTTTGTCCATACCTTCCAGTGCAGCCGGCCAGGTACTAGGGTTGTGCCAGTCGAAGGCAGGGCTAGCGCTGCGGGAGCCGATTCTAACATTTTGCCCCATTGCTTGTAATTGTTGGGCTACTTTGCGGCCAGTTTTTCCGGTTCCGCCGATTACTAAGATGTTGTCTGTTTTCATGGTAAATTATATTTAAAGGTGAATAATGAATATTGAATGCTTTGTTAAGTGTTACAGCTATTTCAGATAGATAAGTCCGGTGAGTAGCAGAGCAAAGGAGGTGAAAGAGGCAATGGTACGCTGAATATGCCAGCGGTTCCAGGGAGCTTCAAATTTAGTTCTTAACGCCTCGAGCTCAGTAGCTGAAAGAGATTCTAATACGGCTTTGTCGAGTACTTCATTGAGCGGTACGTTTCGGAAGACCGTTATCAATCCGATCCCCACAAAAAAGAGGATAGCAGCAACTAAGAATGACCAAAACGTACTAGGGTTAGCATTCCTGTGCAGAAAAGCATTGAGAAACAGTAGTAATACTGGCCCAAAAAAGACGATCAGAAAACTGCGATTAATAATGGCTCGATTCATAGCTTGAAAGGATTGTAAATAGCTCAGGTTATCGAGGCGACCAATGCCTGGAGTTACGGCATTAGACCAAGTGAAGCACAGCCCGGCGGTGAGACCCGTGAATAAGATGCCTAAGATTAGTACTGTTGTTTTCAGTGTTAGTTCCATTGTTATTGGGGTTTAGTGGAGGTGATCCAGGTTAACAGTATTTGATATTCTTCAGTAGTTAGTTTGATTTTCTTTCCCCTCGGCATTCTCTTCTTAATGAAGACCTGCCGATGAATTTTTGGGGCGAAGCCGTCCATATTCTCTCGGGTAAAAACCTTTCTCGGGTTTTGTCTCACGTGGCAGACATTGCACTTCGTTTCAAGTATCTCCAATGCAGTTTGATGAAGATCAGAAATGGGGGGTGAATAGTACCCAGCAGTGACTTCCGACTGAGTGAGAGATACAAAAAACGAAAATGCTCCGGTCAGTATTACCAGCTTGAAGTGGGAAGAATGATTTAGTGCTCGTCTCATAATTCAGTGAATTGAATTGATAATGAGACAAAGCTACAATCTGTTCTAGCGGACGATTTGTCCGAAAAGTATCAAGATTTGTTTGAAAAGGATTATCGTTTGACTTCGCTGGGTCGGACGCCAAATTTCTTGGCAAATGCGTTGGAGAAGGAACTCAAGCTATCGTAGCCCACGTGCCAAGCCGCCTCCTGAATCGTCAAGTCCTGATTCTGCAATAGGGTGTGCGCTTTAGTCAGGCGTTCGTTTTGTAGATACTTGAATACCGGCACTCCGAAGAGCTCTTTGAAATTCTTTTTAAGCTTAAAGCTATTCAAGCCGATTTGTTTAGATAGTTCGGTAAGAGAAGGGGGAGTTTCAAGATTAGCGGTAAGAATTTCTTTAGCCTGGTATAGTTTCTCTCTTTCATCATCTTTTATTCCCCTACTTGGTGATTCGACTTCGTTCAGACTGGATAGTTGACCAAAGAAGTGAGCCAAGAGTACTGTCATTTGGCTGCGAAAAAACAGCATCTTGGCCTTGCCCTGATACTGATTATCAATCACCTGGTCTACAATGGTTTGCATTTCCGGAGTCATGTAAAACAACGGGCCTTCCACGTAATGATCAGTAGGATTTACTAGTTGAGATAGTAGTTGGGAGAACAGCTCCCCCTCCTGATAAGGAAGATACTCCAAGTTTCTGAGGGCGGTGGCAATCACGATACAGCGAAGCGGTTTATCAGCTGATACATGGTGGATAAATTCTACCTGATCGTCGGCGTAAAAGGAAAGAACCATACTTTTAGTGTGACTAAAGCCTTTCTGCTTCTCTCCGTACCGCACCGATAAATCAACATTACCCGAACCGTAAAAGGCCACGGCGATGAGTGGTTCATCAAAAGCACAGGAATCAACGGAAGCCTCTTGCGCCGCTGATGTTTCCACCAGAATAGTGAAATCGTTGATATCAATGATGTCCCGAGTCATAAGGGTAGAACGAAGTCCAATGTATTCTCTAATTTACTTTACTTACGATTTTTTCGGAAGTATTGGTTGCTAAATATGAATAAAGGTTGTCCTTGAAGATAGGCAAAAGAGCTGCCTTATTAATTTGGGCAGCTCTAAAATCTAGCTAAGCAAACTGTTTGTTGGCTACTTCCTTAGGGTTAGTCCAGCGTACCGCAAAGGCCAAAGGGAGCTTCAGCAGAAACATAGTAAGTAGTAGTTCCAGTACAGTAGTAGTCTCAGGCAAGAAAATCTGCAGGGCAATAATGCCACCCACCGCCAGCAGTGAGCCGACAGTAGCCTGTTGGGCGGTATCTCTGATAGTGTTGACTGCGAGCGAGGCGGCAATTACGTAGCCAGAAACCATCGCAATTGTCATCCCGAATTCAGGAAACAGAATGCTCATAAACAGCGGTTGCAAAAAGTGCAGGCTGATAAACCACAATCTTCTTTTGTTACTTTGGGCGTAGTAATCGCTAGTGCCGTGGCTAAAGTTGGCAATGATGCCGCCCGCCAGATCATAGGTAAGAGCAATGAGTGTCCAGCGTTCCCACCCGGCGAAGTTGAATTCGCTGGTTTGGGTAAGTACTGCCAGGGTGGCGGCTAACGCTATTAAGTGGGTAAGAGCCAGGTCGAACCAGTTGCTGCGCTCACCGTGAATCTCGTGTAAAAAGCTGGGGATACTTATTGAGTTTTTCATCTTTGTTGGGTTTAGAAGTTAAACAATGAAACAAAGATGCGGAAACCTCTAGCCTGAATCGTTCCAATTTATAAAAGCGCACCTATTGTGAAATTCCAGACGTTTTGGCACGATCAGAAACATTTGATCTGCGCTTTTGCGCAACCGCGTATAATCCGGTAGGCTTAGCTTTTCCTTTAAGTGTAAACTCGCCAAGGGCCTGCACGGCGAACATATCTTTATCTACCAGGCTGGTATATATTTCGTTGGAGATAATAAGATCTTTTCGGTGCTCTTTACAAAGACCCTGAAGCCTGGCCGCGGTGTTTAGCACGTCGCCGGTGAAAACAATCTCGCGCTTTAGTGCTCCTACTTCGCCGGTGGTTACCTCGCCTACGTGCATCCCCGCTTTGAAATCCGGCACCGCTCCGTACTTGGTTATGAAATTATTTCGGCTTCGTTCCAAACTTTCTTTAATTCCCAGAAAGCAATTGATGCAATTGTTTTCCCGGAAACCCTGATCGGCTTTCCAGGTAATCACCACCTCGTCTCCTATGTACTGATATACTTCCCCTCGGCTACTAATGATCGCGTTCGACATCATATTATAGTATGCCCTCAGAAGTTCAAAGTACCGGACGTGTCCTAACTGCTCGGCAATGGCGGTGGAATCTTTCATATCCAGAAACATAAATATACGCTCTTCCACTGTGGGCGTATGATATTTTCCGGTCACTAAGTTGCGTAGTACGTTATAGCCCAGGTTCTCGCTCACCGCTGCATAGAACACACTCAACAAGAGGGAAAAAGCGAGTTGAACCAGGGTATTGAAGAAAGTAGCACTGCTAAAAAAGCGACTCATTTTCCGCCATATTTCGGGGTCATAAACTGGGGTACTGGCCTCGATGCTAGCGGCAATTGGATAGGCAACGGATATAACTAGCAGCGCCAGGAACAGATAAATGGTGAACTTGTAAACGACCTTCTTCGTCAGAGAAAAACGACTGAAGCGCTTTTCCAATACCACCATTTCAAAGGTTCCAACCATTAATCCAACGACAGTAACGGCTACGCTAGCGAATATGAATACCGGGAGGGTGAGCGTGATATCGGTATCAGGATTGATGTTTTGGCTACGGGTCAAGGTCAAATCGCTGATCAGAAACACCCACGACACCACGAGCCAAATGACTCCGAAGGGAATAATTCTGGCAATGTTTCTTTTGAGTTTGGGGCTGAGGGACATACTAGGGCTTGCTTAGTATCGATTCCCTAATTTAATAATTTCGCTCCATTCTCTATTTTTCTCTTCGGTGGGACTTCACCCAGGCTTTGGGCGTAGTGCCGGTAGATTGTTTAAAAAATCTATTAAACACCGATTTGGAATTAAAGCCACTTTCGTAGGCTAGTCCTAATAACGTAAGATGTTGGTTGGTAGGGTTTAACGCGTTAGCCTGAAATGCTTGAACGCGGTACTCGTTAACAAAGTCATTAAAGTTTTTCCCTATTTTGTCATTCAATAGCCAGGACAGCTTATTGGGGTGAAGGTTGATTCTATCTGCCAGCGTTCTTAATGTGAGTGTGGTATCTCGGTAAATATGATCTTCCTCCATTTGAGACACTAATGCCGTGGTATAGCTGGATATTTTACTTCTGCTTAGCACTTCTTTATGATCTTCGAGATCAGGTAAAGTCAGCATATTAGTAAGGGAATTATCAGGAAAGCTGTTATTAACTAATTCCTTAAAAAGGAGTTCGTCCCGGATAGGTGCTAGCAATGGGTCATGCTTAAACCATACTACCTGTCCTATTCTAGTATTGACCTTCAATTTAAGCCGCTCAAAGGCCGCTTCTTTTTGATTTGCGTACAGCGTTAAGTACACTTCCCATAGATAGAGCATTGGAGAAGAGAGTCGGTCAATCTGATCAATCGTATTCTTAATTTCATTGTTTTCGACAGGCTCGCCGTGAAACAAATTGTAAAGTTGTTTAGCACATCGAGGAAGTATCGGCCCCAAGTCATTATTTTCAATGAACGTATTGAGTGCTGCTTTCTTTCCCAGTAGAATAAGGCAAGCTATATTTAAATGATGGAGAAGTTCAAAGTTGGGGTCAAGGGTTAACCCTTTTTCTATGGTATCTAGTGCTGAAGGAAACGAACCTCGAAGATAATACAGTGTGGCCCGAGTATAATAAGCATTGGTTGACAGGGGGTTGACCTCCAGCCCTTTACTATTGAGTGCTAAAGCTGATGAGAAGTCTCCCACCGACCTATTTATTTCAGCCATAAAATCAATAGGTTCTGGATCTTGGGGATTAAGCCGATGGGCGATCTGTAAGTTTTCGTAAGCTTGTCGATAATCCCAGTAGCCCCAGAACTGGCAGGCTGCCTGGCAGAAGTACCGACTTACTGAGTTTTTTTCAAGTTGAGTACCCTTCAGTAAATAGTTGTTAGCCAACCGAAGGGCTTCCTCTCTATCCATGTACCCCCAAGCACCAAGAATGCTGTAGCACAGAGCTGTCGAAAAATAAGATTCCTCGTAGGTAGTGTCAAGTTCTATTCCTCTAACAAAATACGATATAGCCTTTTCTATTTCAGTCAGATTCCAGGTAAGAAGAAAGAACTTACCCTTAAGGAATAATTGGTACGCCTCGATATTGGAAGTTTGGGGAGAGATAAGATGATCCTCAATTTCTATGTGTCCGAAGTTCTCCCGTATCTGGTCGGCAATCAGTAAGCTGATCTCATCCTGTAGGGTAAAAATATCGGCCAGCTCCCGGTCGAAGTTCCGCGACCAAAGATGGAAACCGTCGCTGGCCTGAATAAGCTGAGCGGTAATCCGCACCCGATTATCGGCCTTCCGCACACTTCCTTCCAGAATGTTGGCTACTCCTAGCACTCGAGCAATCTCCCGGATATCCTGATCCTTTCCTTTAAACGCAAACGAAGAAGTACGGGCGGTTACTTTTAGGTTCGCTACTTTAGTGAGGGCATTGATAATCTCCTCGGTAATACCGTCGCTAAAGTACTCATTTTCCGGGTCGGCACTCAGATTGACAAAGGGTAGCACAGCAATAGACTTAGCATTGTAGGTAGTAGTGAGGGGGCTCGAGCTGAATTGATTTTCCATGTTGGTCTGATAGACTACCAATGATAGAGCTAATGTACACAAGATTTGCTAAAAAATTTTGATAGGCTTTCTATACTGTCTATTGCTAAGATGATTTAAAAGAAACTGTCATAAAAAACTGATATACAGAATATTATAACTTTATATCAGAACTTAAGGCGGAAGGTTGGGTAGCTTGTTAATCGGGGGTAGGCTAATTGACAACTAGGTGAGCGGAGAGGGCTGCTTAGTTTGGTCTGCCGGTGCGTGTAACCACTTATTAGATATAAACAACCAGCTACAGGAGTTTACCTACCACTTATGAATTATAGTTTTTTTTTGGACAGGAATAGAGCTAGCTTAGCAGAGTTACTCAGCATTAACTCAACCTAAATTTAACCACAATGAAAAATCGTAAGTTAAACCTCGATGAATTACAAGTAGAAAGTTTTGTAACCTCTTTTGATGCTTATCAGGATGGCACAGTAAAAGGAGGAGGTTATGATGTTAAACAGGACACCTCAATCCCGACCGAAGACACTGCAATCTTTACATCGACTGGTGTATCAACTCCTCAACTCACTCCTACTCGCCAATCAATTATGGAAGTAGATACAGGAGGGTGTCAACACACAGAGGTAACAAAAACAATCAATACTACACAAATACCAACAGATGCTAAGCATCTTTAGTGTATAATAACCACGTTCATTCAGCAAGACACATTTGTTCAACTAAACCATAACCAATCATGACCAAGCGCAAGTTAAACCTTGACGAACTGAAAGTAGAAAGTTTCGTAACCTCCTTTGATGCTCAAAACGATGGCACAGTGAAGGGCGGTGCTTTAGTCCCGAAGAAAGATATTACGACTACTATCCGTAATACAGACACTCCCATTTACACGTCCGGTAGTTTGCATACCCCTGATCTAACCGAAACTCGTTTTACTTTTATGGAGGCCGACACCGGGGGTTGCCAGCATACCGATCTTGGCTGCCCGAAACTACCCAAACTATAATTGGGTTGTTTCTTCCCAAGCAAAATGCCCGAGTACAGTAAACTAAGAATCCATTGGCTCCGGGTTATGAATAGGCTCCTGCTCCACAAGACGGGAGCTTTTTTACTTTTTCTTGGGAATGAGGTTCGCAAAATTATGGTGTAAAGTCCGGTCACTTATAAAGGCTACCACGAGGTGTTACTTCGGGAGTAAGCACCTACAGCCAGGTTACTTATCTCTAACTGGTATTTACTAACTCACAGTTAACTATTTGTTCAACCTAAACCACACAAACCATGAGCAAGCGTAAGTTAAACCTCGACGAACTGGAAGTAGAAAGCTTCGTCACCTCATTTGAATCTGATCATGACGCTACGGTAAAAGGCGGCGCTTTTGACCCTTCTTGGGTTGACGGTTGTCGATCTGCTATGATCTGGTGTGAGCCGATCAAGATCAAGACCATTAAAACCTTGACCGGTGGCACTTCAGCCGTAGATGCCTGTCCATCGGCACCGAGTGGATGTACCTTCGACACCACCGTAGTGCAGACCAAGACGGTAGTTGATCCGGTCAGAGGCTTCTAAGAGCAGTAGTCCGAGTACTCCCGCTCTTAGATGGGCGGGAGTTTTTAGCCTCAGTCTAACAAGCCCCGCCGCTCATAGATAATACTGCGAACTAACGTAACCATAAACCTTAGCCAAACCGTAAAGCATCCATTAACCTATACGCACGATCTCTTACCCTACCAACTTGATATCGACCCGATCTGATGCGTTGAATAACCCATCATGAAAAAGTTTCCCTTCTACCGCCAACTAGACGCGATGGACTGCGGCCCCACTTGCTTGCGCATGATCGCCAAGCACTACGGGAAAAGTTACGGCTCGCGTACCCTGCGCGAACGCAGTCATCTTACCCGGGAGGGGGTATCACTGCTATCCATTAGTGAGGCCGCCGAGAGCATTGGTCTGCGAACCCTGATGGCGAAAATTCCCTTTGAGAAGCTACGGCAAGATGCCCCGCTGCCCTTGATCGTTCACTGGCGGCAACGCCATTTTGTGGTGGTCTACGCCTTTCAAAAGAACAAAGTGAAGGTGGCCGATCCGGCCCACGGACTAGTGACCTTTACCACCGAAGAGTTTCTGGAGGGTTGGGTAGGTGAAGGGCGGGACGAACAGAACCGGGGCGTAGCGCTATTTTTGGAAACCACTCTGGCCTTCTACGAAGCCAGCGACGAGAAAGCCGACCGAACCCGCTTCTCGTTCATTCTTAACTATCTCAAGCCTTATCGCCGGTTCTTAGTGCAACTGATGTTGGGCATGCTAGTGGGTAGCTTGCTGCAACTGCTGTTCCCTTTCCTAACCCAGGCGGTAGTAGACATAGGTATTCAAAACCAGAACCTCAACTTCGTTCACCTCATTCTGATTGGCCAACTGGTGCTGTTTATCTCCCGCACAGCGGTAGACTTTATCCGAAGCTGGATACTGCTGCACATCGGCACCCGTTTAAACATTGCTATCCTCTCTGATTTTCTGATCAAGCTGATGAAGCTACCTATCGCCTTCTTCAATACCAAGATGATTGGTGACTTGCTACAGCGCATTGGCGACCACCGCCGGATTGAGACCTTCCTGACCTCATCGGTACTTTCGGTGGTTTTTTCGGCTATGAACCTGCTTATCTTCGGTCTGGTGCTGGCTTATTACGATATGCAGATTTTCTGGGTATTTGTGGTAGGTAGCGCACTATACACCGCCTGGATTCTACTCTTTATGAAGAAGCGGCGTACCCTAGACTATAAGCTGTTCGACCAGATGGCTGCCAACCAGAGCGGACTGATTCAACTCATTACCGGCATGCAGGAAATCAAACTGCACAACTGCGAGCGGCAAAAACGCTGGGAGTGGGAGCGCATTCAGGCTAAAATGTACCGAGTGAGTCTGAAAACGTTGGCGCTTAACCAGTACCAGCAGGCGGGGTCGGTATTTATCAACGAGGTCAAAAACATCTTTATCACCTTTCTGGCCGCCAAATCAGTGATCTCCGGGGATATTACGCTGGGTATGATGCTAGCGGTGCAGTATATCATTGGGCAGCTTAACGCGCCCATTGTAGAACTGATTGGTTTTATCCGCACGGCCCAGGATGCTCAGATCAGTCTGGAGCGATTAGGCGAGATTCATGCTAAAGAAGATGAGGAAGATCCACACTTGCATAAGCTCAGTGTTCTTCCCGAAAGTAAAACCCTAGCGCTCCAGCAGGTAAGCTTTCAGTACGAAGGGCCGCATTCACCTAAGGTGCTGAATCAGGTATCACTTACCATACCGGAAGGAAAAGTAACCGCTATTGTAGGGGCCAGCGGAAGCGGGAAAACCACCCTACTAAAACTACTGCTTCGTTTCTACGAACCCACCCAGGGTGCCATACAACTAGGGCAGCGGAGCCTAGCTAGTTACAGCAATCACTTCTGGAGGGAGCAGTGTGGTGCGGTGATGCAAGATGGGTTTATCTTCTCCGATACCATTGCCCGAAATATTGCCGTCAGCGATGAATACATTGATCACGATCGGCTACTTTACGCAGTAAAAGCAGCCAATATTCAGGATTATATTGAGTCGCTGGCCATGGGTTTCCACACTAAAATTGGGGATGAAGGTATCGGGTTGAGTCAGGGACAGAAGCAGCGTATTCTGATTGCCCGGGCGGTATACAAAAATCCCAAGTACCTCTTCTTCGATGAAGCTACCAACGCCCTAGACGCTAATAACGAACGGGTAATCATCGAGAACCTGGATCGCTTCTTTCAGGGGCGCACCGTAGTAGTGGTGGCCCACCGGCTTAGCACCGTAGCTAATGCCGACCAGATTATCGTGCTGGATCAGGGAAGAATTATTGAACAGGGCAACCACCAGGAACTAGCCGCCCAGCGGGGAGCCTACTACCAGTTAGTAAAAAATCAATTAGAACTCGGAGTATAATATGGAATTTTCGAATCAGGAATTATTAGCCGAAGCAGTGCGTATTGGCGACCAACTACTCGAGGAATCTCAGGTAGATCGTAACGGGCGATACTGGCTTACGGTCAATCAGGTAGGCACCGAAATTCATTGGGAGGCAGAAACCAGTTTATACAACGGAGTGAGTGGTATTGCGCTATTCTTACTAACCCTCTACCAACAGACGCAGGAAGAACGTTTTCGGAACGCCGCTTGGGAAGGGCTACAGTGGGTAGAACAACAAAAGCCCCGCGAGAATGATACGTTGGCCTTTCTTACCGGAAAATTATCCGTACCCTTTGCCTGGCTGCGGTCTTATCAAATTCTGGAAGATGACTACGCTCTGAGTCGGGCTAATAAACATGTTAGTCAGCTTTTGCCAGATCAGGTGCCCGACACCGTAGCCGAATACATCAACGGAATTTCGGGTACGGTAGTGGGGCTACTGCACCTGCACCACGCTACGCAAAACGAACAGATACTCCGCACCCTGGATCAGTACGTAGCTCAACTGCTGGCTACCGTTCACTGTCACCAAACCGGGTTATACTGGGATCGTTCCAGTCAGAATGTTCACGGACTCTGCGGCTTCTCGCACGGGGCGTCGGGAGTGGGCTACACTTTTCTGGAATTAGGACACTATTTTCAGAATCCGGCATTTTTCTGGCTGGCCGAGCAAGCTTTTAGCTACGAGCGGGCTTACTACAACTCGGAGGCTAAAAACTGGCCTGACTTTAGGATGAGCCTTCTCACCGAAGAAGACGAACAAACATTTCAGAAAGCCTACCAGCAGGGCAAGTTAGATTTTTTCACCCGTGGAACCGATATGAATGCCTGGTGCCACGGGGCCGCCGGTATCGGGCTTTCCCGCCTGCGGGCCTACGAGCAACTCGGAAAACTGGTCTACTTCGACGAGGCAGTGGCCGCTACCGAAAAAACCAAAATCACTGACCTAAACAGTCTGGTACCAGCTACCTGTACCCTGTGCCACGGACGGGGCGGCAATGCTGATCTCTTTCTGGAAGCCTTTCGGGTATTACGTGATTCTCGGTATCAACTGATGGCGCAGGGCGTGGCCCAGCGCGCACTTCATACCTGGCAGCAGAAGGGATTGTACCGATCGGGTACTCGCTACGAAGGGGAAGACCGTAGCCTATTCAACGGCATTGCCGGAATCGGCTACTTTTATCTTCGGGTGCTCTCACCTCGGCAAGTTCCTTCCGTTTTGGCACCTCAACTTACAGCTACTTACCCTAGCGTGCTTAACGCCGACGAATATCCGCATCTGGCCTTGTCGGCAGCCGAAGTACAAGAGCAGTTGTTAGAGAAACGTTTTCCCCGCACGGTTCATCTCATCCGAGATCTCAACCATGGGCAAGATTTAGTGAACGACGCATCACTAACCTCACTACCCTTGTACCGACGATCCTACTGGCAAGACTTCGCCTTACGGCAAGCCAACCAATTGCCCGTAAACTTCCGGGCGGGAGTGATTGACGTATGGCGTTTGGAAGACAGCCGGGCAGCCCTGGACGAGCAAATAAAGAGCGATGCACTACTGCTGTTTAAGCAGAGGCAAAAAGCAGTGGATGCCGAACGGTTACTATCGCTAGACAAACCGGCATTAATGCGAGAAGTACTACAGTTAGACCCGGATATTACCTTACAGACCACCTCCTGGAATTGGAGCCAGCATACTACTGAAAGCTGGGTGAATAACCTTCAGGAAGACGAAAGCGATCACACCGTATTGCTAATTCCTACTTCCCTGGGCATCCGGGAGCAATCGCTGAATGCTTTTGGGCAAACGATACTAGAGGCTTTCATAGACGAGAAGACAGTAGCGGAGGGAATGCAGATCGTAAAAAGTCAGGTTGCTGATCCGATTACCAGCCTCAGGGTTGAGGAACTGATGCTCAAGCAGATTCGGGCTGCTATCAACGTAGGGCTGTTGATTGATCCCACTAAACACCCGTTACAGGTTACAGTTGCTACTCAATATCACACTAATATTCAAGAAACCCGCTAACCTATGCCTCTATCTCCTCTTAACGGTACCGCCTCAGTGGCTCCGCCTGATACTCGTAGCGAAGACGTGCAGGAGATTCTGGGACATATTCCCGGCTGGACGCTCCGTTGGGGTATTACGTTTATTTTCGTTATCCTGGCCTTCGTACTACTCGGAAGCTGGCTGGTTCGCTATCCGGATACCATCACCGCCCAGATTGTATTAACCACCCATACGCCTCCGGCCCCCATTGTGGCTCGGGCCGGAGGCCGTTTGCACCTCAGCCAGCAGGATAAGCAACTGGTAGAAGAAGGAGAAGTACTAGGGTATTTGGAGAATCCTGCCCGACAGGAAGACATCATACAATTGAAGCAGCAATTAGCTGATTATAAACAGCAGCCTGATCGTTTTGCAGATTTCTCTACTGCCATGCAGTTGGGTGAGCTACAGTCAGCCTACCTGCGGTTTATTAGCACGCTGCGCGATGAACGATTGATGCGGCAGCAGGCGGCTTATGAGCAGCGCATTAGCGCTTTGCAGGAGCGTGTGCAGCAGTATCAGCAGTTGAGCCAGTCATTAGTGCAGCAGGCCGGTATACTCTCAAAAGAACTAGCCCTGGCTCAGAAACAGTACGACCGGGATCAGATGCTCTATGAACAACAAACCATTGCTGCCGCCGACTGGGAGCAGCGGCAGATTGCCTTCCTGAAAATACAACAAAGCTACGAGGCTGTGCAGGCCAACAAGCTGACCAACGCCATTCAGATTACCCAACTACAGGCTCAGATACTGGAGCAGCAACTGTCGCGAGACCAACAGCAGGCCGAAGCCCAGGCGGCTATCAGCGATGCCCAGCGGCAACTAGAAAGCGAATTAGCCTCTTGGGAGCAACGCTATCTGCTAAAAGCCCCACTGTCAGGACGGGTTACGCTAACCAACTACTGGAGCAACGCTCATTTTGTGCAGCTCGGGGAAGAGATCATGACGGTAGTGCCTCAGGCCGACGCGCTCTACGGTCAGGTTCGCATGCCGATTGCCGGTTCCGGAAAAGTAGAGACTGGGCAAACCGTTCGGATCAAATTTGATAATTATCCTTACGCCGAGTATGGAACGGTGCGGGGCGAAGTAGCCTCTATTTCGGCGGTGCCTCACCAGCAGTTGTACACCATAGCGGTGCGGCTGCCCGAAGGGCTAACCACCAGCTATCGGAAAGAGCTTCCGTTCCGGCAGGAAATGCAGGGTACGGCTGATATTGTCACGCGCGATTTACGATTACTAGAACGCATATTTTACCAGCTTCGTCAGCTTATTGACCAGGCAGCTTAAAACAACACTACTTATGAATACTACTTCGCATTCGTTATTTCCCCACGTACTGGTTCGCCTGGGCGGCAGCTCCTACAACGCTCTGGAAGCTTTGAAACAATCTGATCTGGAACAAACCCTCTCCGGCCTGATACGCTTTGAGCAAAAACGGGCTCGCCAGAAAGAAGCGTTATGTGACGAACTACTCGAGTTTATCCGTACGCTGGATGACGCTCAGGCCCAAAACCAGGTGCAAAATATGCGGCGCGATCTTTATAATGGCCGGAAAATTAAAGCCGGTAAACTGAAGAAAGCGCTACAGTGGATGTCCGAAGAGCTGCAAAGCGTGGTAATGCGCTATCTGAAGGGTGAGGAAAAAGGCAAGCAATTGCGCCAGCAGGCTTACCAGCGGTACGAAGAGCAAGTACCCCGGATGCGGGCTCAGCTTCAGGCACTCTCGCAGCAAGAAGCACTTCGGAAAGGGTTGGTTCTATCCAGCCAGGGCTTTCTGAAGAAACTACCCTCCTACCGCGAGGCTTCGCCGGGGGTATTAGCAAAAAAGCAACTGCGCACGGAGCAAAGTCTACTAAAGTATCTTACCCGAATCAAGGCGAAGAACTCTCCCTTTAGCACCTTTAACAATTTGAGCCTGGGTACCATTGTGCCCACTGCGGCTCCTATCCAGGTTAGCTCCGATAGCCAGTCTAAGGTGATAGGGCATACCCGGCTAAATAATCAGCTTTTCCGTTATCTGAAGGGGTTAATTACCAGCTATCCGGCTATCTATAAGCTCTTGCTACTCCGGGCTAATCCTACCATTACGAGTTCGGAAGATCAGTATCTCTACCTAACCAACCATTATAATATTGAAGCCTTTCAGCGCTTACCCCAGCAGCCGGTGGTGAAACTAATACTCGAGCTGTGCAAAGCTGAACCGGCGGGTATTGTTTTTCAGGATTTGGTCAACGAAATAACCGACTACGTAGAAGCTGATACCGAAGCGATTGAGCAGTACGTCCGTAAACTAACCGATTTT
Organism: uncultured Flammeovirgaceae bacterium; assembly: GCA_937884755.1. Lineage (GTDB taxonomy): Bacteria > Bacteroidota > Bacteroidia > Cytophagales > Cyclobacteriaceae > Tunicatimonas. The sequence goes on along the minus strand of CAKZYJ010000245.1, from coordinate 6,526 downwards.
GGGTTTCTGGAGTTTGACTTTACCGTGTCGGGAATTGATCCTAACTGGGATGAGCAACTGGTAAGAGTACTGAAGGACCTACGGGAGAAGGACGTACCGCATACCGACGACCTTATTCATACCCTGCAGAACATTCGAGCCTGGGCCGAGCTATACTCGGAGGCGGATGTGGATGAGCGGCAAAAACTACTAACCCAGTCCTACGATGCTTTTCGGGCGGTATGTATGCGGCTGCACGAAGCAGCAGGCTTACCCGAAGAAGAGCGGCTCACCTACGAAGAACGGCTGGCGCGGTACCGACAAATGCAGCAGGAGCAGAAGCAACCAGAAGGCTACGAAGCAGTAGCAGTAGAATCGCCCCCGGCCCCACCCGAGAAGGTGGCGTTTCAGCACCATAAGGCTACGTTCTTCTACTTCAAGCCGGAACAGATGTTCTACGAGGATACCACCCGGCAGGTAGCGATCACGCTAGGTAATAAACCGCTGCAACAGTGGGTGGCAAAGGTAGAAAAGTTGTTACAAGCCCTGCCGCTGTTTCGGGGGCACGATGGTGAGCGCGCCACTATGAAACACTACTTTCTGGAGCACTACGCTAGCGACGCCGTAGTACCCCTCCTTCAGTTTTACGAACACTACTACCGGGATGTGAAGAAGGTGGAAGCCGAACAGAAGGCGAAAAAGCAGAGTGCTACTTCGGCAAACTCTGCGGATACCAGTGATTCGGAAAGCTCAGAAAAAGCCAGTGAAACAATCTCTGTTCCTGAACTGGAAGAAAAGCGGGCTCAGGTGCAGCAGTGGAACCAGGCTTTGGCCGAGCAGCTAAAAACCAGAAGTAATATTTCGTCGGACCTGGTCAACATCACTTACGAAGATATTGAGGGAGTAAACACCTCACTGGCACTCGAACCTTTACCGATAGAGTCTAATTCGTACGGAGGGTTTGTCCAGTTCTACCAGGAAGAGAGCCCCGAACAAGGACCGGTGCTGAAAGGAGTGATCAATGCCCTATTTCCGGGCTACGGGCGGATGATGAGCCGCTTCCTGCATATCCTGCCCTATCAGGTAACCGAAGATATCCGCGACTGGAACCAACAACTGGAAGATAAAAACAGCCTGTTGATTGAAGACTGCGATGCTTCCTACTTTAATGCCAACCTGCACCCGCCCTTGCTACCGCAGGAGGTACGGATGCCTGGGGGACACAACAGCCTGCCTGCTTCTCAGCAAATTCCGATTACTGACTTTGTGGTGCGTTACAGTGCGGAAGAAGAAAACTTGCAGCTCGTTCATCAGCCCTCGGGTAAGCGAGCCTACGTAATGGATTTAGGCTTCCAGGGCTCACAGGGAAGGTCGCCGCTGTTTCAGTTGTTAGAAAAATTTACCAAAGCGGAGTACCGCTACACCAACCCTATTCAGCAGGTGGTCAATCAGTTAAGCTCTCAGGCTACGGAAGAGGAAAATACTATTCGGGTTTACCCGAGAATTAATTATGAGGGTCAGATCACGCTACAGCGTAAAACCTGGGTAGTTCACTACGATTATATTCCCCGGCGAGAGCCGCAGGAGTCGGATGCTGCTTATTACTACCGGATAAACCTCTGGCGGAAGGAGCAGCAAATGCCCGAAGATATATTTATTACCCTGAACCCTAACCGGGGAGGCGATACAACTTCGGAGCCAAAGAAAACCAAGCTAAGCCGCGATGATTATAAGCCGCAATACATCAGCTTTGCTAACCCCCTACTGGTGGGGCTGTTAGAGAAACTACTGTTGAAAGAACCGAATGCAGTCGTAATCACCGAGATGCTTCCCGCCGGCAATGATATGCTAACGATAGACCAACAGAAATACGTTAGCGAATACGTAGTGCAGTGGTACACTTAGAGCAGGGAGCAAGGGAAATACGAGATATGAAATATGCAATGAGAAAGTGGGAAGTAGATCTCAATGACCTCTGTGACTAAGGATAAGAGAATAATGACCGCGCGACGACAGCAAGTGACAAAGGACAAATACTAGATTATGCCTAACAACCAAAAAACCTGGCTGGCTGCAAATTTATACTACGCCGAGACATGGGAGAAAATCATAACCGAAGCAGTGCTCCCTTTTGCCAATCAGATGCTGGCGGAGCAACTGGCCGATCAATTCTTCTTTATTCGCTACTGGGAAAACGGACCGCATATCCGCTTGCGTTTTCACGGTGAATCTTCTACGTTGGAGCGGGTGGTGAAGTACAAGCTGTTAAGCCATTTCCGAAGCTACTTTCAGCAACATCCTTTGCAACGCCCTGAGCCGGCCTGGCTGGCTCAGCTTCCAGAAGATCAAGCCTGGTATCCTAACAATTCCGTACAGTTTATTCCTTATGAGCCGGAGGTAGACCGCTACGGCGGAGCGCGAGGAATTACCATTGCTGAACAATTGTTTTTTTCCTCGTCTCAGGTGATACTGGATGCCATTGCTCAGAGTCCGGAATGGAATTACCAGCGGGCTTTGGGGGTGGGTGTGCAACTGCATCTGTCCATGCTCTACCAACTAGGGCTGTCCCGAGAGGAAGCAGGAGAATTTTTTCAATTGGTATTCCGGCACTGGTTACCCCGGGCATACTATCACCCTGGTGAAAAAGTAGGTGCGGAAGCTCTCCAACAGCGTCAGGATGAAGTTCTGAAGGCGTTTGCTCAGTCATACGACCGGCAGAAACTGCAAATAATAAATATAATCAGCACACTTTGGGAGGGATTGGAGCAGGGAGTAGCGTTTAACCAGCCCTGGTTCCAGCAGTGGATAAACGATATGCGGCAGATCAACAAGCAAATAGATCAGGCTCAGCGAGAACAACGATTGGTGCCTCCTTCTCATCATGCCTTAGATTCTTCGCTATCTGTTTCGGATGATCAGCAGGTACTATGGACCATCTACGAAAGCTACGTACACATGACCAATAACCGCCTGGGCATTCTCAATCGCGACGAAGGATATCTGGGCTACCTGCTGATAAGAGCTCTGCGAGAACTACAACTGCAACCTACTTAGCCAACCATAGTAGTTTCGCGTTGATTAAACCTTCAAAAATAACTTATTCCGGTAGAGGAAATACAAGAAGAGCCATACCAGCGCTAGAGCGCCTAACGACTGAAAAACTCCGTGCCAGGCTTCGGGAGCGGGAGCATACAATCCACCGAATAGCAGTTCCGCCGTTAGTCCGAAGTTGATGAAGCGATAGGTTAGATAGATGGTGAGCGAGTTCAGGCCAATTACCTGGAAGAAGAAAGCCCAACGCCGGAAATGAAGCATATCAATAATCCAGAAAAATAACCCCAGTGACAGAAAGGCCATACCTCCGGTCAGCAGAATGAAGGAACTTGTCCACAAATGCTTATTGATCGGAAAATGAAGGCCCCAGAGCAACCCTAATCCTAGGCAAACTACTCCGGCTAAAAGTAGCCATTGAAGTTTTTGTCCCTCATTGCGTTGGGAACGAAGAACTTCTCCGGCGGCTGCACCTAAAACAGTCAGGCAAAGTGCCGGTAATTGGGTTAATAGCCCGAGTTCATCGTAAGTGCCTTGAAGCATTCTGCCGGGCAGAAAGGTGCGGTCAAACCAACCCACCAGATTGCCTTCAAACGATAGGTCACCTGCGCCATAACAAGGTATGGGAATGAGGAAAAGTGCTGCGTAGTAGAGCACCAAAATACCGGCCACCCAGCCAATTCGGGCTTTATCCGAATAGTTTAGATAAAGCAAAGTGGTGACAAAGCCGGCAAAACCTATCCGGCCCAGTACGCTGCCCAGGCGGATTTGTGACGGTTCAAAAAAGGTAATGGGGGCATTTTTATACAGCAGACCAAGTACAATCAGTATCAGCATCCGGCGAAAAGCCTTACGGTACAGATCGGTTTTGCTCATCCCCAATGAAAGGCCTTTATTCAGCGAAAACGGTAGTGACACTCCAGCGATGAAAAGGAAGAGGGGGAAGATGAAGTCGTAGAAGGTAAAGCCGTTCCAGGCGGGGTGTTCCATCTGCCGGGCAATCGCATCTACCCAGGCTAACCCGGTTTTGCCCTCCAGCAATAGCAGAAAGGTACCAGCTCCGGAGATGAACAACATATCGAACCCTCGCAGCGCATCGATAGAAAGAATACGTTTAGGCTTTTTGTCTTCTTCAGATTTATCCTGATTACGAGTGGAAACGGAAGGCGGAAAAGTAGTTTCTTCCGTAGCGGGGGGAGTAAAGGAAGCCATAGCAGAAAGAGTAGGTTGGAGGTAGTCTCCTCCTAAAGGTAAGAAATCAGGAGCATATTTCCAGCTAGGCTATTTCATCAGGTGGTCAATCATACTCTCGAGCTTGCTCATACTGTGGATCTGAATCTTGTATTTCTTCTGATCTAGCCCTTTGGTATTAAACTTGGAAATAAAGATCTCTTCAAACCCTAACTTTTCGGCCTCGCTAATACGGCTTTCAATGCGATTCACCGCCCGAATCTCGCCCCCCAGTCCGACTTCAGCCGCGAAGCAGATTCGGCTGGAAATAGGAACATCCAGAAAGGAAGAAACCAGTGAGGCGCAGATGGCCAGATCAATGGCGGGGTCTTCTACCTTCAGGCCGCCGGCCATATTCAAAAACACATCCTGGGTACCCAACCGATAACCAACCCGTTTTTCCAGCACCGCCAGTAGCATGTTCAGCCGACGGGCATCGTAGCCGGTAGCACTACGTTGCGGAGTGCCGTAAGCCGCCGAACTCACCAATGATTGTATTTCAATGAGTAATGGGCGGTTGCCTTCCATGGTAGCTCCGATGGTGATACCGCTTAGTTCACCTTCTCGCTGGGAAATAAGAATCTCAGAAGGGTTACTGACCTGCCGCAAGCCAGTGTCCAGCATCTCGTAAATGCCCAGTTCGGAAGTAGAGCCGAAGCGGTTTTTGATCGTTCGTAAAATCCGGTAGGATAGGTGACGGTCGCCCTCAAACTGAAGAACGGTGTCTACCATATGCTCCAAGACCTTAGGCCCGGCAATGCTGCCTTCTTTGGTAATATGCCCGATCAGAAAAACCGGAGTGTTGCTCTCCTTAGCAAACTTCATCAACTCTCCGGTACACTCCCGCACCTGCGACACACTGCCCGCTACCGACTCAATATGAGCTGATTGCAGCGTTTGGATAGAGTCGATGATGACAATATCCGGTTGTAGCTGCTCAATTTGTTTAAAGATGGTCGCGAGTGAGGTCTCACACAGAATGTAGCAGGATGGTTGGTTTTTAGAAGCAGCTAGCCGCTCGGCTCGCATCTTAATCTGTTGGCTACTTTCTTCACCCGAAACGTAGAGCACTTTTTGCGGGAGCGACACGGCAATTTGTAGCATCAAAGTAGATTTTCCGATACCGGGTTCCCCACCAATCAGTACCAGCGAGCCGGGCATAATCCCACCGCCCAATACGCGGTTCAGTTCAGCGTCTTGAGTGCCGGTACGAAACTCCTGCTGAAACTCAATTTCCTGTAAAGGAAGCGGGCGGGTAGCCACTTTTTCTTTGGGCTTATTACTGCGCCAGGTGGGGGTTTGAGTTTCCTTTTGGATAACTTCTTCTACGTAGCTATTCCAGGCTCCACAGGACGGGCAGCGTCCCTGCCACTTGGGTGAGGTAGCTCCGCATTCCTGACAGACGTATACGGTTTTTGTTTTAGATTTAGCCATAGGTAAGTGTGATTAAGTAGGCTCTCAAATGCGTTGCAAACGCGCTTGAGTTTAAGACCTTTTCTTGATTGGAATCCATAATTCTTCTTCCGAAGATGGATCGTTGTTTTTGTACCGTTCACCCATCAGGGCGAAGTGAGGCCGATGATCTAATTCGTAGTCGGAATTGGGAATCCAGCTACCGTAAATATACTGATAGGCTTGAGGGGCTTCACTGGCTTTTCCCTGATAATGAAACACCGCGTAAAGTCCTTGGGGAATGACCAGTGTTTCCATTCCGTCCGGAACGCTTCCATCCGGAGCGGTGCCAAAACTACTGACTTGAACGGCAGCCCACTTCTCAAACTCCTGGGTTGGATTGAAATGCTGAAAAAAGTCGGGATTGTCGTATACCTCAATGGAATACAAACCTTGGCTGCTGGTATTTTCAATCGCTGCTCGCCGGGGCATAAAGTCCTGCCATAATTCTTGGGTTCGGTTATTAGCAAAGGACATTCTTACTTTTTTGCCAATTAAGTGAGTTTCGGCTAGCCTCTCGGTGCTTGGTTCTTCGGCTATTTTCATAGCTATCCCAGTAGCTTCTTCCACCAAGGACGGTTTAACCTATCCAATGTGTCTTGGGTTTGGTTGCGGGTAATCATGACCATTTCCCAGGCCGCATTAGCCCGTTTCATGGCGGCATCAGCATTTTTAGCTGCCGCTTCGGCCGTTTTCTCTGCTGAACTTGCCAATTTTTTAGTTTCTCTTAAGTCTTCAGCTAGTATTGCTAACATCTCCTCCATCGCCCGAAGTTCTAAGATAAAGCAAGTCAAAAGGCTATAATTTTTTCAAT
>CAKZYJ010000244.1 GCA_937884755.1 uncultured Flammeovirgaceae bacterium | reverse complement strand
AGGTTGCCGGGATGATTGTGGGGAAAATCCGCTCGCTAAACTCCAATAGACTCACAAAGAAGCTATGCAGCATCAGCGTCGCCGCCGGAATCTGGTCGGTAATGCGAGCAAACAGGTTCACTGGGCGGTAGGGCTCATCTCCGGAACCGTCCCGGTTGAGGTCGTAGCCGACGTAGCCGCTCCAGTAGTTGCGCTCATAGCGGTTATTATTGTTTTGGGAGTTGGTGACTACCTCAAAGGTATTAGCCAGGAAATTATTGGCGAGCACTTCATTGTCCAGGCTGTTGCCCTTCATGTCTAGGGCGGTACCGGTTAACGAGAATTGATTTCTCTCAATGATAATTCGGTTGGCGCCTTCGGCCAGAATGCCGATAGTATTTCGCACAAAGTAGTTGCCACTGATCTCTCCATCGCTGATTTCTTTCAGTAGTAAACCGTAGGAAGCTCCTCCCCAGTTATGGGAAAAGTGGTTATGCTGCATGCGTATTTCCCGGGAGAACATCACTGCCACTCCGGCTCCGTTTTCTCGGAATTCATTTGCTGAATACGCATCGTTGTTGGAAAACATAAAGTGCAAACCGTAGCGCAGGTTTCGGTAACTTTGATTATGGTGAATCTGGCTGTTATTCACAAACTCTAAATAAATACCATCGCGATGACCACTTAGCGTATTATGGGTAATCTCCAGATAATCGCCCTTCCAAACGTGAATCGCATTACCTGCCGAGGCTTCATCGTCGGCCTGATCTACAATATAATTATTCACTACCTGATAGTGGGTAGCGTATTCCAGATATACTCCAAAAAAACAGTTAAGAATCTCATTGTTCCGGATACTACCGTGGTGGCTCTGACGTACCTTGATGGCGGCTAGTTCCTTTAAAAAGCTAACCCCCACATTTTGCAGCGTAAACCCTTCAATCACCACAGAATCGGCCATCACTACGAATAACTCGACCGCCTGATGTTCGGCATCAATCCGGGGATTTCCTTCACCAATCAGGTACAGCGGTTTATCAATGACGATAGAATGCTGCGAGTAGTGTCCAGGCCGTACCAGAACGGTATCATGAAGATTAGCTTCCCGGATTGCTTCCTGAATGATTTGGAATGACTCGTTTATTCCTACCACTAATGTTCGGGCATTAGCCGAAGGGATTAGCCTGGCGTTTAGCATAATTATCAGCACGATGCAGATTCTCATATCACTTCTGATTCTTCAACAACTGACGTACTTCGTTCCAGGAAAGTAGCTGGGTATCTGATGGCAAGTCTTGCGTAGTAGGACGGTAGAATGCTGCTAAGTTGGCTCCCATTGGGCTACGAAACTCCGGTGAAATAACAAACACCAGCGAATTCATTGGATATAACTGTTTCGGATTGTTATGAGCTACTGCTAGTAGCATTTGATACCGGGTAGATTCTTCAGCCAATTGATTCACGACACATTCAGCAGCATCGTACTTATAGATTCTCCCTTTGTCGGTAATCAGCTCCGCACCAAACTTGGGGTCAGCAATCGTCATCTTACAGTAGTGGCACTGGTCTTTCCCAAAGGCAATGGGTTCTGGTTCAGTCTGACAACTGGCAAGTAGCACCACGACAATCCCTATCATCCACTTCTTGAGCAAATCAAACATGCACTTTCTCTTTACGGATACTTACCCAGGTGGCCAGTGCTGCTAGTAAAATAGATAGTGTCATGAAGATCGTACCCATACGGGGATAAGACTTCACGTAAAAGTTAAGCAAGTCTTTCTCGCCTATTAGCGGGGGCATATAGATCATGCCGGGTACCTTAATCGGCGCGTTTGGGTCCAGATTATGACCGTAGTCGTACATCCAAAGATAAAAATCGTAGACCCCCAAAATGGCAAGCACCACCATGATAACCAACCAAGTGGCGTAACCCCAGGTTTTGTTCAGCAGCACCGTTCCTACTCCCAAAGCCATCATACCGTAGACGACGTAGGGAAAGTACACTAGTTCAGGAATAAAATCCGGCTCGATGTACTGCATTCCGATATAGTGGTTCAGAATATTAATGTTCTGAATGATACTATCAGTGCCATCATCACCTGAAAAGCGGGCGATCCAAATATTGAGGCGTAAGCCACCAGGAAACTGAGCGGCTTCTAGCGTGATCTGCCATAAAGGGAATAAAAATAACCCCCCTAGCAGTATCACCCCCAGTAACATAAGCCACCGAGCGGCACCCCGTTGAGTAGTAATCCGCTGTGACTGGTTTAGTAAGTTCATAAATTGGGTGTAGAAAATGATGAAGAAACCCTTCTTACTTAGATAAAGAAAGGTTTCTCTCAAGAATTAGACGCTATTAATCATCAACCCGCTGGGCAAGTTGCTGTTCAGCTTGCTCTCGCATATTGGCGGCCGTGGTATTTTCATTGTTGAGTCCCCACTTCAGCGGCACATCCGAATTAGCTGGGGATACCCGTACGTAGCCCGACATCTCTTGGTGTAGCGCCGAGCAGAAATCAGTGCAGTAGAAAGCAAATACTCCGGGTTTGAAGGGCTTCCACTTTAGGGTGCGAGTCTGTCCGGGCATGACCAACAGCTCCGCATTAGTCGCCCCTTGTACCGCAAAACCGTGCGGTACATCCCAGTCCTGCTCCAGGTTCGTTATGTGGAAATACACTTCATCGTCCATCTTGATGCCTTCAATGTTATCGGGAGCCAGGTGACTACGAATAGCCGTCATATATACGTGTACCTCTTTACCTTCCCGCTCTACGCGGGCTTGTCCTTCCCCTTTCGCCGCTCGGGGGTGCCCATTATCTTCAATCCGGTAGAACTTCTTTACGTTAGGCACAATTTTCCCCGCCGAAATAGCCTGAGCGTAGTGTGGCTCGCCTTTGGTAGGGAAATCTAATACTAGTTTCATCTTTTCGCCGCTAATATCAAACAACTGAGCACTGTGTGCTAATTCCGGCCCGGTAGGCAGGTAACGGTCTTTGGTGATTTTGTTCATGGCTACTAGGTACTTTCCTTCCGGCTTGCGCGTTTCCCCTCCCGGAATCACCAGGTGACCGGGTGAATAAAAAGTAGATTGACGATCTAGCACTTCCAGACTTTCTACGTCCCACTTTACTACTTCCGAGGAGATAAAGAACGTCGTATAAGCGTTGCCTTTTCCGTCGAACTCAGTGTGCAGTGGACCTAACCCAGGCTTCTGTAAAATACCGTGCAAACCTGACTCATAGTTGATGATCGGAATGCCATTGATGTCTCCAGCGAAGTCTTCGCTCTCAATAGCCGCCATCAGCTTGTCAAACGAGTAAATAGACATGTCGGCGGATAGCTTACCGTTACCCACAATGAACTCTCCGGTAGGATCTACGTCGCAGCCGTGAGGTGACTAAGGCACCGGAATGAAGTATACCATACCGGGACAATCCTGCGGGTTCAGAATCGTGGTTTCGGTTACTTCAGTAGAATTGACGATGCTGGTGCTCTCGTCCATCAGGTTATGATAAAAGGAAGTTTCCCGTGTTTGGCCTTTTCCCTGCTCTAGGTATTCTTCCGCTTTTTTCCAGTTCACAATGGCCAGCAGGTCTTTATCCTTCTGAGAAGCATTCACTTCCAGCAGCGTGTGTGCCTGCTCGGAGTTGTAGGTGGTCAGAAAGCTCCAGCCGTGGGATTTTCCTTTACCGTTTCGAGCTAAATCATAATTATAGCCGGGCATCTCGATTTGAAACGCTAGTTCCATATGCCCTTCTTCCGGGTCAACCGATACGTAGTTGATCAATCCCTTGAAGTTCTCCTGATAGGTATCAATGCCTACATCTTCTTGAGGAATAGGCACACTAAAACGAGTACCCGAAACCAGATATTCCGAGTTTTCGGTAATGAACGGAGCGCAGTGCAGTCCGGCTACATCCGGAATTTCCAGAATTTCTACCGTTTCAAAGGTTGTGAGGTCTACTCGGGCAATACGGGGGTTGTTGTTTCCATTGACAAACAGCCAGCGTCCGTCAAACTCGCCATCGGTTTGCGAGAGTTCAATGTGGTGGGAATCGTCCCAAGGCACTTCGCCGTAGGAAGTGTTGAACATCGCTTTGGTTTCTTCGCTGTAGCCGTAGCCGTTCTCCGGATACTTAGAAAATACCGGAATTTCCTTGAGCAAACGGCCTGAAGGTAACCCGTAGGCCGTCACTTGTCCGCTAAACCCTCCCGACATAAAGGCGTAGAACTCGTCGTACTCACCGGGCGGCACGTAGGCCTGTTGGGCGGCATCGCCCTCTACAATGGTCTGGGTCGTTCGTTGGGAGCAGTCGGTCAGAAAGACAGCTCCCAGTACAAGAAGGAAAAATAAGGTAAGGAAAATAGTGTTTGTTTTCATGGTAGTATTAGCTTTGGTTTGCTGCTTGATCTTTTTCGCCTACGGTCTCTTCGTCGTTGTTACGCATGTATTCTAGCAAGGCGCGGGCATCGCCGATGGAGACGCCCTGGTTAGGCATTCGGGTTAAACATTCTTCTAATAATTTTTGGGCTTGTGGGTCTTCGGCCAGCATAACATCTACATTGGTGATCATATTCATGATCCACTCGGGGCGACGCTTATTAGTGACACCCGCCCAGCCGGGACCAACTACTCGCTGGTCGGTCAGCTTATGACAGGCCGAACACTTCATTTCGTAGATAGCTTTGCCCGTGGTAATCATACTTTCTTCTAGCGGATCGGTAAGATTCACTTCTTTCACCTCTCCAACCCCTCTGGGGTCAGCTGGTGCCGCTTCGGCCTCTTCGGTGGTAGCAGACTGCTGCGTAGTAGTTTCTCCTCCGCCTCCGCAGGAAATAAGAAAGGCAAAGGATAATCCGCCTAGGGCGATAAGTAATTGTTTCATAAGGTTAGATTTTTACTGATGAATATTTGAAGGAGAAAATTGAACGAGCAATGACATAGGTCAACGCTTGCCGTAAATTGGATCACGAAGTATCCGGTGGTTTAGGGCGAATGTAACTGAGTAAAATAATAGTAAGTGAAATAGGAAACAGGGCAGTCACCCCGAATAGAATCTCGTAGTAGTAGGCTACAAACCCCTGCCGTAACCACAGTAGTGTTCCTTGGCCAAATAGTATTAGTTCAGATAGAATAAAGGCCGCTAATAATAATAGCCATCCGGCTCGAGCCGACGTATTTCGGGGCAGTAAACCGCTTTTGAGTAGTAGACTCACTGCGGTCAGGGTGATGGCACCCAGCGTGATCAGATGAATAAAACCGATCACATAATTGCGAATGGTATAGGAAATTTCGGCCACAGCCGGTAGTGCCACAGCAGTTTGCACCGTCACTTTCAGTAGCAGACATAGTACTCCGAATGAGAATAATATATCGGTCCAGTCGTCTAGGCGTTTGAAAGGGTTAGCGGCGATAAATACGGGGCGTAAGATCAGGCAGAAAGCCACCACTTGCAGCAACACTCCCAGCGTATTTAGGTAGAATACCATCGAGAGTGGAGTGCTCCAGGTAACGCTCAGAGCATACGTGAGCAACAGTGAGGCTTGTAGTAGCCAGAACCCGGTAGTGGAAACAGCTACAGATTTACCACTCCGTTCAATATGAAATAGCCATAACCCTACAATGGCGTAAGTAAGCCAGCCGTTGAACTGGAAATGTAGAAAAAACTGGATACTAGCAAAGTACAGGGGATGCAGTTTTCCCAGTAGCGCACTTACTGGCCCAATAGCCCAGAGTCCTAGCGTGGATACCAATAGCCAGTAGATTCCCCACCGTACAAAGCGCGTATGTGCTCTGGGGGAGAGGGCTGCTAAATCTTTTAAAAAATAATACGCAAAAGCGTAGGCGGACAATAGATGAACAGCCGAAAAGGAGATGCTATAGAGGCCATAGCCTTGGTAAAGAAAGAAGATCGCCATTCCAACCGCCGAAACCACATTCAACCCCAACAAGTAGCGATACTTGGTCAGCCACTGAGAATGCTGGAGTAGCAAAAACAGTAATGCGCCACTTACCAGTGGATACGCCCAGCCTAACAACGCAACGTGCGAATGGGCGTGCAACAAATGTTTGTATTCCAAAAACGGTACTTCATTGACAAAGTAGTAGCGCATCAGGGTCCCAAATATCGCAGCCAGCCAGAAAAAGAAGATGGCTGATCCCATCCAGTGGCGTACAAAGCGAGCAGAAAAGTATTGTTGAGTAAGTGTCGGGCGATATGGTTGAGTTGTCTGAATCACTTAAAGGTGAAATCAGCAAATAGCCGCTGAGCCTGGGGGAAAAGAATATTGTTTTCCAGGTGAATATGTCGGTGTAGATCAGCCTCAAATTCCTGCAACAGCGCGTAAGTCACTTGGTAGGTCTGGCAACTATCTTCCGGGGGAGTGTAGTGATTGCTCAACTGGGCAATCTTCCTGAATCGTTCTCCTTCCGTTTGATGCTCAACCTCCATCATCTGGATTGGATTGTCAATTTCACCAAAGTGAGGCCGAGCTAGTGGGTAGTTTTTTTCCTGTGACTCTACCATCGCTCGGATGTAGGGAAAAAGAATAAGCTCCTCTTTCTTTAAGTGCGCTAATAAATGCTCGCTGCCCTCAAAAAACAGGGTCTTTATCTCGTGAAGCTCCGAGTGTCGCTGCCCATGCACCTTTACTAACTTTTCTAAGTAGGTATTCAGGGCTGGAACTGTGGCTCGCAGGTAAGCATGGTGCTCATCCACAATAGTATCAATCAACTGGGGTAGCCCGAGCGGTTGATCCTGATGAGCGTCGGGTAATTGCAGGGCTTCTTCCAATTCGCTTACTAATATTTCAGGAGTCAGCTGCTGGCGTTGACAAGCTTCTTCTAAAGTAACTCGCCCTCGACAACAGAAATCGATACCATGAGTAGTGAGCACGGGAGCGGTGTGGTAGTTTCGGGCAACGATGTCTCCTACTTTAGTTTGTAGTAGCGTTTTCATAGTTTAGGATTTAAAGACCTTTATATCTTTAATTGCTTAAAATTTTACACTTTTAGATAATAATGTCCAAGTAATAACCCTTCTTTCACTTCCTCAATGGTGGTTGAAATAAGTACTCCAGCTAAGTGATCACGCACCGCCTTGAACTTATCATGTACGGGACAGGGGCAGCTCTCTGAGCACTCGGCTAACCCTAGTACGCATTTGGTAAAAATTCCTTCACCATCAATAGCAATGATGATTTCATGCAAGGTAACAGCTCGGCGGTTAGGTAGCTGAAACCCGCCGCTGGGGCCTCGTAACGATCGGATCAATCCTTGACGAGTCAGTCGCTGTAATACTTTAGCGGTGAACGCTTCTGGGCTATCAATTTCCTGTACGATTTCTCGTAGCCCAATCCATCGGCCTTTCTGCTGGTCAGTAGCCAAATAGATCATAATTTTTAACGCTATTTCACCGGCTCGGGAAAACATAAAGTGCTAAATTTAAGAGAGAAATAATTAAAGACAAATTAATCCGAAATTAATTTTCTATGCGATTGCCCTTCAAGTATTAAGGCTCAGAACAGAGATAAACTTTTCTGAAGCTAATTAATTCTAATTACTTATAGCCGGGCACAGCACAGGTAAATAGCCCCCAAGAATTCATCGGTTGTTTAGGCCTGAGGAATCTGTTTCAGGCTTTCTTCGTACTTATAATTATGCTCGAACAAAAACTGGAAGATCGAAATATCAGACCCACCGCCATGCGCCTGCTAGTATTAAAAAAACTGGTGGAATCAGGTTCAGCTCTCAGTCTGAATGACTTAGAAGCAGCGCTTGAACGAGCTGACAAAGCAACCCTCTACCGAACCCTCAAAACCTTTGAAAGTAAGAAACTAATCCATAGCATTGACGATGGAACGGGTTCGGTAAAATATGCTTTGTGTGAAGAAGGTTGTGAGTGTAAACCTCAAGATCAACATATCCACTTTCATTGTGTCCAATGTAGTGAAACTTTCTGCCTGACCCGAGTTAAAATACCCTCAACCCAAATACCTGCTGGCTTTCAAGCAGCGAGTGTCAGTATGGTCTATCAAGGCACTTGCGCCAGCTGCTCTTGACAATGCAAACTGGTTGCACTGCTTAGTTGGTATACTTACCGAATGAAGGTGGTTTCGTTCATATTGTCGATGGTCATACTGGGAATGGTGATACTGCCCTGCGCCGACGAGCCATCATGGATCAAGTCGGTATCAGTAGAAATCGCTGACCACCCAGAAGACTCCGATCATCACGATCTTTG
>CAKZYJ010000243.1 GCA_937884755.1 uncultured Flammeovirgaceae bacterium | reverse complement strand
GACGATAGGTTTGGTAAACAGACCCAGACGCATCAGGGACATCGCTACTAGTACCTCTTCCAGCGTGCCGCAACCGCCCGCCAGTGAAATCAGCCCATCCACTCCGTCCAAAAAGCGTTTCTTACGCTCATGCATATCGCCTACAAAATGAAAGCGGGCTACTTTTTTGTGGTGCAGTTCTACGTCCCGCATAAACTGAGGCATAATACCGATCACCTCACCCCCTTGCTCCAGCACCGTATCCGCGAGTTTTCCCATGAGGCCCACTGCTCCACCACCGTATACAACCTCTACCTGGTTTTCTACCAATTGCTTACCCAGTCGCTCAGTGGCATCAAAGTATTTCCGATCAATTTTTGCACTGGAAGCGCAGTACACACACACTCGTTTAATATCTGCCATAGCTGTAGTATCTAGCAGGCAAATTACAAATTATCTCTGGTGAACTAGGATAGTTTAGCAAATAAAAGGCGCAGCCGGTGAAGACTGCGCCATAAGTGAGGGTGAATGTTGTTTTTGGTCAAGGCTAGCGGTTGTTCAGCAGATAGGACGTAAAGCTGCGTCCGTCTACTTTGGTATATTTAAAATCTTCGTTGCCGTTAAAGGATACGTTATCCATATTAAGCGGGGTGCGGAACTTAGCGTATTTAAAGTTAGCTAGATCGTTGAAAACGGCCTCTTCGAAGGAGGCTCCCTTCGGAAACTCCGCGTACTTAAAGTCAGCTTCGTCGTCAAAAACTACTGCGGTAAAAT
The DNA here is from genome assembly GCA_937884755.1 of uncultured Flammeovirgaceae bacterium. GTDB lineage: Bacteria > Bacteroidota > Bacteroidia > Cytophagales > Cyclobacteriaceae > Tunicatimonas. Next base: position 46,201 of record CAKZYJ010000243.1, on the reverse strand, counting down.
TGGTCTCTTCCGGAAACTCAGAATACTTAAAATTGGCGGCATCCTCAAAAACGGCGGTGGCAAACGAAGGAGCCTCGGAAAATTCTGCATATTTAAAGTTGGCTTCTTCTTCAAATACTGAGCCGGAGAAATCAGCATCTTCAGAGAACTCCGAGTACTTGAACTCACTCGCTTCGCGGAAGGTGCACTTACGGAATACGGCGTCTCCTTCAAAGTGAGCGATGAAGGTATCTTCTTCTTTATCGTCGCGGTAGTAGGCAATCACATCGCCTAGGAAGGTACAGTTCACGAAGCTGACGGGAGCTTCCACGGTGCTTTCGTAAGTATCGTTGCTGCTACCGAACCAGCCTCCGGAAGACTCGGTCTGGCGACGGTTGTCTAGATTAGTAAAATCCAGATCGCCGGAGATCTCTACATTTTCGTAAGATACGGCTTGTCCCTGATTAATCTGACGAATAACTTCCTGAGCATCAACTCGCTGCTGGGCGAAACTTGCCGAAGCAAAAAATAACAAAATGGCCGGAATGAAAAGTAGTCGCATAGTATGAATGAATTTTGGTAATACAGAGATATATGTCTTACTGAATTCAATCAGTATGCCAAGCCCAGAAAACGCCCTGAGCGGACATTCTGGGCATTTACTCCCTAAAAGTTTGTTCGCAAACGGGCATAATTGTACGGAAGTGAACAGTAGAATGAATAAATTTCTAGAGCGTCATTGCGATGAGTGAAGCGAAGAAGCAATCTTTTTCAATTGTGGGAGATAGCTTCACTACGCTCTGCTTCGTTCGCTATGACGGGTTTATTAATTCATTATCTGAAAATACCTAATTGCTTGGTTTCTTTTTCATATGAATAGGTTTCGGCGGTAGTGGAATTCCGGGATGGCTTGGCTCTTTGTTTTTGACAAAGCTATCTATTCGATGTAGTGTGCGAAAATCCTGATATAATAGTAGCTTTAGCTTTTCCCGAAAATCTCTAACTTGCTCGAGCTGTTCTGCACCAATTCTCAACAATTGGCTGTCGTAGTCAGCATTCTCATCTATCCGATGATCAATGCTTTGGAGTAGGAATGCATTGAATTCCGTCAATAGTCTTCCTGTTCCGCTACTAAGCCAAGTAGAGTTGTTAATTGAAGAGTAAAGATCAAATACAAAACGCCAAAAATATTCCTGACCAGATGCACAAATTTTAGGACAGAGTCTGCCGTCCTCAATTTGTACCTGACCATAAAGTTGTTCAACTATACCTTCAACGGCTTCATAAGCCTTAATCCTCTTATCTAAAAGCTTTTTATAGTATTCGCGCTTGTAGTTTTGTTTTTGAAGGCGCCAATTGATAAAACCAGTTAGACCTGCTGCAAGTAGCGAACTTGATAATACTGCCAGTATGATTGAGTAGTCCAAAGCTTGTGTAATTCTTTACAAATTCTGTCGGTTCATTTCTTGGGTAGCGTGATCTACCGCCCGGGCGGTAAGTGCCATAAACGTGAGGGAAGGGTTCTGATTACCTACCGAAGTCATGCAGGCACCGTCGGTGACGAACACATTTTTACAGGCGTGCAATTGATTCCATTTGTTGAGCAGCGAGGTCTTAGGGTCGTAGCCCATGCGGACTCCGCCCATCTCGTGAATGTCTAGTCCCGGAGCTTGTCCGCTATCCATAGTACGAATGTTTTTACAACCGGATTTTTCCAGCATCTCGCTTCCCTGCTCCAGAAAATCCTGCAAAACCAGTTCGTCATTATCGGTGTAGCCTACCGACACTACCAGTTGCGGAATACCCCAGGCATCTTTCTCGGTATCGCTGAGGCGAACGTGATTTTCTTCTCGGGGTACGGTTTCGCCCTGCATCATCATATACACCTGCCAGGGGCCGGGTTCGCGTAGCCCTTCCTTCCAGTCGGCTCCGAAGCCCTCCTGAATCATGCCGCGCTGCCAACTCTGACGGGAGGCACTGAAGGCCACCATATAACCCCGCAGAAAATCCGTATCCTGCTGAAATACATTGCGGAAAGAAGGCATAAAAGCGGTAGTGGGCCGCCGCCCGTAGTAGTACTGATCCTCAAACCCGTCGTAATCAGCCAGCATACTGCCCCGGTAATTATGAAAGGCGACGTAGCGACCCAGCAGCCCACTGTCGTTTCCTAACCCATTCGGGAAACGTGACGAGGTAGAGTTTAACAGCAGCAGATTGGTATTCAGTGCGGCAGCGTTGACGAAGATAATTCGGGCAAAGTACTCAATACTCTCGTTGGTTTCGGTATCAACTATCCGTACGCCGGTGGCTTTTCCCTGTTGCTCATCGTAAATGATAGAGTGTACTACCGAGTGGGGCCGCAGGGTCATATTCCCGGTTTTGGCCGCCCAGGGCAGGGTAGACGAATTAGAACTAAAGTAGGCTCCGTAGGGGCAACCCCGGTAGCAGTAGTGCCGGGCCTGACACTTACCGCGTCCCTGCTGAATATGTATTTCCTGTGGCTTGGTAAGGTGCGCACAGCGTCCAATGATTACGTGACGATCGTCGTAATTTTCTTTTACTCTTTGCTGAATATGTTTTTCCAGACAATTCAGTTCAAAGGGCGGTAGCACCTCACTATCGGGCAGGTTCTTGATACCGTCTCGGTTGCCACTGATGCCTACAAACTTCTCCACGTACGAATACCAGGAGGCTAAGTCTTTATGCCGAATCGGCCAGTCCACCGCAAAGCCATCACGGGCGGGAGCCTCAAACTCGTAGTCGCTCCAGCGTTGGGTTTGTCGGGCCCAGATCAGTGATTTCCCGCCGGTTTGGTAGCCCCGAATCCAGTCGAAGGGTTTCTCCTGCACGTAGGGATGCTCTTCATCCTTCACAAAGAAGTGCTCGGTGTACTGATCGTAGGCGTAGCAGCGGTTCACAATGGGGTTAGCTTCTTCCACCTCCTCGGGTAGTCGGCCGCGGTAGGGCATATCCCAGGGGCGTTTGGTAGCGGTAGGGTAGTCTTGCAGATGCTTCACTTCCCGCCCCCGTTCCAGTACCAGGGTTTTCAGCCCTTTATCGCAAAGTTCTTTAGCCGCCCAGCCTCCGCTGATGCCGGAGCCAATAACGATGGCGTCGTAGGTATTTTGACCTTGGGCAGTGGTGTTCAGATTGGCCATAATTGAAGTGGGAGGTATACGTAGATTTTTTGTAAGCGGAAGATAGGTAGGAAATGAGTAGTAAACAACCGAGGAAGAATGGTGCAGTAAAGCCATATTATTTCTACATTAACATGTAAATGATATAGTATGAATCGTTCGTGTGTCTTTTTACTACTATACTCCCTAACCGCCTGCACGTCAACACCGCGTAGCGAGAGCGAGAACAATGAGTTTTACAGCCTTGATGATTTCGGCCAGGTGGAAAAGGTAGATACCCACGTCCATATCCGCACCGAGCGGGATGCGTTTGTAGAGCAGGCCCGGAAAGATAATTTCAAACTGGTCACCATTGTGGTTGATCATTCCGATGGCCGAGAGGATGTAAGAGAACAGTTTAATTACTGTATGCAACAGGCAAATGATCACTCCGATGCTATCGCCTGCATCACCGCCTTTTCGGCTAAAGAGTGGGATGAACCCGACTGGGCGCAGCAATCTTTGCAGTGGCTGGACAGTTGCTTTGCAGCTGGAGCCATTGGCATAAAGGTCTGGAAGAATATTGGAATGGTACAGCGCGATCAGGCCGGTGAACTAGTGATAGTGGACGATCCAAAGTTAGATACTATTTTTGCCGTACTGGCCAACCGAGAAATTCCGGTTATCGGCCATTTGGGCGAGCCTAAAAACTGCTGGTTGCCGGTAGAGGAGATGACGACCAACAACGACAAAGGCTACTTCACCAATAATCCGCAGTATCATATGTATAAGCATCCGGAAATGCCCTCGTATGAGGAGCAGATTGCTGCCCGCGACCGTATGCTAGAAAAGAACCCGGAACTGACATTCATCGGAGCGCATATGGGAAGTTTGGAATGGAGCGTAGACGAATTGGCAAAACGGCTGGATCAATTCGCTAACATGTCGGTAGACCTATCCGCCCGTATGGGCCAGATATTTTACCAAACTCGGGAAAACCGCGAGAAGGTAAGAGACTTCTTCATCCAGTACCAGGACCGCTTGCTGTATGGTACCGATATGGGCGACGATGGCGATGGCAGTAAAGAAGCTCTGCAGCAGGGTATGCACAGTACCTGGCTACGCGACTGGAAGTACTTTGTTACGGACGAAACCATGACCAGCGATCTGATCGAGGGTGAGTTTCAGGGGCTACAATTACCGCGGGAAGTAATAGATAAAATCTACCACAAAAACGCCCAGATCTGGTTCGGTATATTCAAATAGAAGAATGTAATTACTACGATACTACGCACTATTCGTAGCGTAGACTCACCACTGGGTTGCGACGGGCTGCTTTCACTGAGTGAAAGCTCATGGTGGCGAAAGCAATCACCAAAGCGGCTACGCTGGCTAGTACAAATAGTAGCATGTTTATATCAGTACGGTAGGCGAAATCCTGTAGCCAGCGATCCATCAGCCAATAAGCAATAGGTGCCGCAATGAGCGAGGCTACTACCACCAGCAGCATCACATCTTTAAAGAGCAGGTATACAATCTGAGAGACGGAAGCACCCAGCACTTTGCGTACTCCTACTTCTTTGGTACGCTGCTCTGCCGTAAAGGCCGACAGCCCCAGCACTCCGAGTAAAGAGATAAACAGGCAAATACCGGACAGCACCGAGATCAGCGAGCTTTGCTGCTCGTCGGCCCGGTAGAGTTCATCAAAACTTTCGTCTAGAAACCTATACTCAAACGGATGGTTGGGGTCGTAGGTGGCCCACCTCTCCTCAATAAAGTCCATCGTCTGCGGCAGATTCTCTCCCTTGAGTCGGGCGTAGAAAACCCCGCCGGGTTCATTAGCCGGAATAATAATCGTAGGTTCAATTGCATTGTGTAACGAGCTGACATTAAAATCCTGGACAATGCCTACCACATTACCTAATTCTTCCCCGTGAAAAAATTTGAGGCGGCTATTGAGGGCATCTTCCAGTTTGGCTCCTTCCTGGTTGGGGTTATACCAACCCAGTTCTCGAGCCGCAGCCTCGTTAATAATAAATGATTTGCCGTCGGTATCGCCCGCCAGGTTTTCGTGAAAATCCCGCCCAGCCAGCAACGAAATGTCCATCGTCTCCAGGTAGTTATCTCCCACAAAAAAAGTTCGGAACGACTGAGTGGTTAGGTTAGAATCAATCTCCACTTGAAATACTGAGTTACCCACCCACAGTCCTGGCACATTGTACGAAACCGTAGTGCCCATCACTCCACTGTACTGTTCCAGTTCGTTTTTAATGTAAGGAAGCTGATTACGTACTAGCGTGTCCTGCAACGGAACAAGCATTAGATGTTCGCGGTTAAAGCCGAGCTCTTGGTTACGAACGTAGCTGATTTGATCCTGCATCAACAGGGTGCAGATAACCACCGCAATTGAGATCGTAAACTGAAGAATTACCAAAGTTTTGCGCAGCACGATTCCGGAAGAAGAGGACTTAAAGGCGCCCTTCATCGATTGCACCGTGGAGATAGCGGGTAGGTAGAAAGCCGGGTACAGACCCGACACAATACCCATAAGTAGACTAATACTAAGGGCCCCGATCATCAGGGTAGGATTATCCAACAGGTTTAGCGACAGGTCTTTTTCAACCAAATCATTAAACGGAGTGGCGTACAGCACAATGGCTACCAATGCCAATGCAATCAGCAGGGCCAGCACCGACAGCAGAACCGACTCGCCTAAAAAAGACAGAACCAGGGCCCGCCGACTGGAGCCCATCACTTTACGCATACCAATTTCCTTCATCCGGTTGCCGGAGCGGGCTGTGGCCAGATTCATATAATTGATGCAGGCCAGCAATAGAATAAACAGGCCGATTCCCCCGAAGGCGTACACGTAGGCAATATTTCCCTGAGGCTCGTCACCGCCTTGCTGAGAGGTGAAATGTACGTCGGCTAAAGGTTCCAGGTAAAACCATAGTTCACTACTCACCTGGTCGCCGAAGGGCTTAATGTACTTATCGTGAAAGGGCGGAAGCTTCTCGAAGAAATCAGCAGTGTCATATCCTTCGGGAAACAGCAGATAGGTAAACACATCGGGGTTCCAGATGGCTTCCGAGTTAAACTCACCGTCCTGCATGGCCCATTCTCGGGGCTCGATAAAGGAGATAAGGGCATCAAACTTCATATGAGAGTTGTCCGGCAAATCTTCTATCACGCCAGTGACGGTGAAGTTCTCCTTCTCCTCGTACAACAGTAGGGTTTTCCCCAAAGCTTCTTCCTCACCGAAGTACTTGCGGGCCAGGGTCTCGGTCAGCACCACACTATTTTTTTCTTTTAGTGCCGTCACCGGATTTCCATCCAGAAAAGGATGAGTAAATACGTTGAATATAGTAGAGTCGGCTCGCCCCCATTCTTCTTCGTTATACATACTCTCTTCTCCCTGCTTTGATACATCTCCGGGAACAGTCACCAGCGTGCGGCCCATTTCATCCAGCCGAGTAAAGGTGAGCACCTCCGGAAAATCCTCAGCTAGCATTGGGGCTACTTCCCGAGCAGCGCCCGCCGTATGAAATTCTACTCCCGGTCCTTTCACATTGGTCACCAGCCGGTAAATTTGCTCGTGCTTCACGTGATGCTTATCGTAGGTAAGATCATTCTGCAGGTAGAGCAAAATAATGATGCTTACGGCAATACCAATGGCTAGTCCAATAATATTGAGTAACGTATAAAACTTATCTTTCCAGAAAGTACGAATAGCGAACTTGAAGTAGGTGCGAAGCATAACGTCAGGTGAGGGTGAATATGTCGTCTAAAGATAACGATTGTCCACAATTTACATTACACCGGGATGATTAGAAATACAGGTTGGCCAGATGGTTGCAGCAAGAATAAGGGATACGATTTGATTCAGCCTTATTCCTCTTTTGCGTAAGCGTTGAGAAGCTGCCAGTAGGCTTCGGTACCTATTTCCTTATCAGCGTCCAGAATCTGGTATACTTTTCCTTCCGGATCTAACACCATAATAGGATGGTGGTTTTCGGGGTCAATCTTCTGGAAAGACCACCTTCGGTAACGAGTAATGTACTGGCTGCTTAGCAGCGTAGCTAAGGCATTACCATCTCCATCTCGCTGCAATACTTCCTGGCTGGGGTGGCGCTTATCGATCATCCATTGGGTAAAAGTATTTAGGGGAAGCACTTCTTTCAGACGGTCTTTTGGTACCGAAGGCATTTGCAGAAAGGCCTGGCCGAAATCACCATTATCCTCTCTGAACTTAAACGATACTATTTTCAATTTAGCGAGAATGATGGTCCAGGCCCAGGCATCCAGATTAGCGTTGTAATCGATCTTAGGTGCCCCAAATAGTCCCAGTACAATGACTCGGTCGGCAATGGTGCTATCCATAAGGTAGGCATTGGCTACTGAAGTGAGTTGCCCACCGGTCAGGATAGCCAATGGTAATTCCGAAGATGCTTTTTTTGCCTCAGACACGATAAAGCGACTACCATCAATATCTAAGGGTCGAGTATCTTCTATTTTTCTGGATGATGGAACCGCCAGGGTTTTGTTGGTTCCGGAGAATAGCGCGTAGTCAACTTGTAATCCGGCCTGTTTCGCTTTTTGCTGTATCTCTTCCCGGCCTTTAACAAATTCAGGATACTCACTGTGCTGGTAGGTGGTAATAATCGCTTTCAAGTCCAGAACCCCCAAATGTTCCGCTATCATCAGCATTTCCTCAGTGTAGGTGTCCCGGTGATCATCGTTATCGAATACTACTCCTGAATAGTTAATAGTTAGCGATTGGGCCCAAACAGATACGCAGGGGGTAACGCTAACTAACAAGAGGCAGAATACTAACAGGTTAAGTTTATTCATTTTGCTGAAGTTATAGCAAACTGGGTTAGGGAACAATTATTCCTGACTAACTGATAAAAAACGAAGCCCAATCAGATGATCGGGCTTCGTTATCCGTAGAAAATAGAATTACGCTATACTCCAGCCATCGCGGTACTCGCGGTGGAGGTGGCGGTTCACCTCTTGGTTGTTGGTGAATTCCATTTTCTTGCCGTCGTAGCGTAGTATCTCACCTGGTGCGTGCAGGGCTACTACTCCCAGCAGCATAGTTTCATTTAGCGGAGCGGCGTACTCAAAGGGGCAGGATACTTTTTCTTCACCCTTAATGGCACGTATCCAGTTCATCTCGTGAGCATCGCGGCCGCCTTCAATACGCTCGTAGGTTTGCGGCATATCAGCATACTGTTCCATTAGCGATTGCGGGTACATCTGCGGGTCAGAACCGTAGGTCTTGTGGTACAGAATACCTTTCTCGCCCTGGAAGATTACTCCGCCGCCGCGATCCAGTTCTACATCGTCGGGCAGTTCGGCGGGTCGCTTAGGCATCATTCCTCCGTCGTACCAGTGCATAGTTACTTCGGGTAGCATACCCCGCGCAGGGAAAGTGTAGTGAACTGTCGTAGATAATGGATAGGTTGCCCGATCTTCTTCGTTACCGCCCCAGGGGGTTGAAGTTCCTTGCACGGTATCAGGGTACTCCAGTCCTAATGCCCAGTATGGGTGATCTACTAAATGGGCTCCCATATCGCCTAGCGCTCCTACGCCCCAGTCAACCCAGCCCCGCCAGTTGAACGGATGGTAGATAGGGTGGTATTCGCGATACGGAGCGGGCCCTAAGAACAGGTCCCAGTCTAAATCTTTTGGTACTTTGTATTTGCCGTTCATGGCCTTGACCATACGCTTCTCCAGACCGCCCCGGTTCCATCGCATATCATCACTATCTACTTCAGCTGTAGGGCGAGGTACGCCCTGCGGCCAGATAGGACGATTGGTCCAGACGTGCACTTCCCGTACCGGGCCAATGGCTCCGGCCTGCACCCATTCATTCAGGCGGCGGGCATCGTCGCTGGAATGGCCCTGATTACCCATCTGGGTGACTACGCCGGTTTCTTGGGCCAGTCGCTTCAGTTCGCGGGCTTCCTTCACCGAGTAAGTTAGGGGTTTCTGCACGTACACGTGTTTACCCATCTGCATAGCCGCACTGGCCGCTACGGTGTGAAAGTGGTCAGGGGTTGCCACTACTACGGCATCAATATCCTTTTGCTCTTCCATCATTTTGCGGAAGTCTTTGTACCAGGTGGCTTTGTCGTAAGCGGCCCGTAGTTCAGCCCGGTTATCGCGGCTTACCGATTCTTTTACCCGGTTATAGTCTACATCAGCCAACGCCACAATATTCTGACTGGTAAGCTTACTCATATTGGAGGCACCCATACCTCCAGCACCGATGGCCGCTACGTTTACAGTATCGCTAGGTGCCTGATAACCCGTGCCGCCCAGTACGTGGCGGGGTACAATCATGAACGAAGCAGCTGAGGTAGCAGCCCCCTTCAGGAAATTACGGCGAGGTAGAGCATTCTTTTTGTTAGGTGTTTTTTTCATTATGCAGTATCTTCTAGTAATAAAAAATGAAACAAGGTAGTTTGCGAACGTTCAATTTAATACAAAACCAACGCTTAAGGAAGTTCGGTGGGGCAAAATCTAAAAAACGACATGTATTCTCAGCTTCGTAAATATGTTTCTCAATTAGCTCCCCTCACCCCAGCCGAACTGACGTTTCTGGAAGAGCAGTGCGTGTACCGGGAGGTACCTAAGAAGTTTGCACTGGTAAGTGAAGGAAAGGTAGCCCAAGAGATTTACTTCATTAACAAAGGATGTCTGCGCCTTTTTTATCCTAAAGAGGGCGAAGAAATTACCGCTTTTATTTTTCTGGAGAACCTGTTTGCTACCTCATTGGAAAGCCTGTTGCAACAAGTGCCGAGCCAGCAATGTCTAGAGACATTAGAAGACAGTGAATTGCTAGTAATCAGCCATGAGAATCTAATGAAAGCCTATAATTACTCGGTCAATTTTCAAATAATGGCACGCCGTGTTGCCGAGCAACGCTTTATTAATGCCCAACGTATTTTGTCATCTTACATCCTTGACTCGCCTGAAGAGCGCTACCAGAAACTGCTGGCCGCCCAGCCCGAGTGGTTTCAGCGGGTACCCCAGCACTACATTGCTTCCTTTTTGGGCATTACTCCCGTTTCCCTAAGCCGTATTCGTAAGCGAATTAGCAGTTAGCAAAAACGTTACTCATCAATCTGAACCTCCCGAATGGTTGCTTCCTCTATTACATCGGGGTTGTGGGAGCAAACGAATACCCCAAGGCATATCTCATCCGGCAAGCGGTCTATCGTATGAGAGCCTACCAATTGCAGCGGCTTACCTTCGTTGGCTACCCGCATGGTGATCACTGCTCCTTTACGTTCCAGTTGTAATATGGCCAGGTGTTTTTCGGGGAAGAATATTTCGTCTTCGGGATCGCGCATAGAGGCGCCAGGTTCAGGACGCCACTGAAGCACCGTAAGTCCATCGCCGTGAGCTACGGCACTGATATGAACCGCCGTATCAGCGAGTGACTCCCGAATCATCCAGCCGGTTTTGCGGTGCAGATCAACTCCTTCGCCTATGAACTCAAAGTGAGCGGTAGCAACAAAATCGCCTCGCTGTTTTTGGTATACATAATGAAACTCATCCCGCTTAAACCAGATATTGTAACCCGCCCCGCGAACTGTGTAGGTTTGGGTAGCTGCATCGTATTCTGCTGAACCGGAAAGTTTGGGGCTACCCACATCTGCGCTTTCTTCAAATATTTCAAGCTTCTCTGATTGAGCCAGAACGTTGACTGATAGCATTAGGTAGCAAGATATGAGAATGATTAATTGAGAGAAAGTAGTTAGAAGCGGTAGGTGCATAGTCATACTTATTTGAACAGATGAATATAGCAAAACTTAACTAAGATACTTTCTTAACAAAAGATAACGTTACTTACCACTTGGCTTGGCTACCTTTGGAAAGATGGTAGATGGTGAAGGGCAGAAGGTTGAAGGTACGTGCCGGAAAACCTCTTAAAGGTATACCCTTGATCATCCACCCGCGCCGCGTAGGCCTCAACCTTTAACCCCTTAAAAGTTATGAAAGAATTAACCACTGAGATTATCATAAACGCTAGTGCCGAGCAAGTGTGGCAGGTACTGACTGATTTTGCGGCTTACCATGAGTGGAATCCCTTTATCGTAGGCTCATCGGGCAATGCCATAGCCGGAACCCGCCTTACCAATCAAATGAAGCAGGGTGATAAAACCATGACCTTTAAGCCTAAGCTCGTGAAAGTAGAAGAAAATCGCCGACTGGAGTGGTTAGGCCACCTGTGGATTCCCGGTTTATTTGACGGACACCATATCTTTATTATTGAAGCGTTAGCCCCTCAGCAGGTAAAGCTCATTCAGAAAGAGAACTTTAGCGGCCTATTACGAAGCCTGGTGATGAAGCAGATTGCCGAAACTACTCGGGCTGGATTTATCGCCATGAACCGGGCCCTAAAAGAACGAGCCGAACACCAAACTATCCCGGTTTCTTCTTCGTAGAATAAGGCGAGTATTTGTAAAAACAAGCCTTTTTTGCGATGAATTTTGAACAAGACGTTATTGCCCGTAGCGAGCAAGTACCCGTAGTAGTAGATTTTTGGGCACCCTGGTGTGGCCCCTGCCAGTTTCTCGGTCCGGTGATAGAGCAACTAGCCGAAGAGGCATCAGGTAGCTGGGAATTAGTAAAAGTAAATACTGATGAAAATCAGGAGCTTTCTGTGAAGTACGGCATCCGGGGTATCCCGGCTGTTAAGATGTTTCACCAGGGTGAAGTAGTAGCTGAGTTTACTGGTGCATTACCCAAACCTCAGATTCAAAAGTGGTTGGAAGAAAATCTGCCTGACGAGCGAAAGGAGCAGTTGGAAGCATACCGTAAGCAATTGTTTACTGATCAGCATACTGATGCCGTAGCCCAACTAGAGCAGTTTGTGGAGGAAAATAATGATATGGAAGAAGCTGAACTATGGCTAGCAGCCGCCACAGTAGGGCAGCACCCGGAGCGAGCTCGCGAGGCAGTTCACCATACCCACCGTAGTTTTGAACTAGGCGAAGATGTGCGTAGCCTGGCGGATCTGATGGTCTGCGAGCAAGACGGACATCCAAAGGTAGAAGAACAAATCCGACTAGCGCAGGATGCTATGAAGGAAGATAAGTTTGAATCGGCCCTTCAAGCCCTTATTCAGGCAACGATGCTGGATAAAACCTATTGCAACGAACTACCTCGCCGGGCGGCTATTGCCCTATTCCGACTGATGGGTGCCGACCATCCGCTTACCAAGCAGTACCGCAAGCAGTTCGATATGGCTCTGTACTAAATTAGGTGGGTCATTCTATTACACTTATCGGATGAGCCAACACTAACAGATAAGAATATTTTATATTATCTTATCTACTATGAGCGATACCCCCGAAAGAGTCTGGGCGAATGAACATACCCGAGGTAGGATTGAGGAAGATCCGGGCCCTACCTTTTGGCTTTGGAACTTTGCCATTGAAGATGATCAACCTAGGCGTGAACACATTGCGTTCCTGGCGCAGGCCCAATTTGTTAACTTCCTGATCCGGCAGTTCCGGATGGGCCATCGGATTGAAGTTACTGGGTTAGCTAGCTCAAGCGGGGGCAACCGGTATAATCTTAACCTCTCACAAAGAAGAGCAGAAAATATACGGCAGATTATTTTGCGGGTACTTCAAGTTTTGCGAAGTCGCCAACTGATAGACCCCAACCTGACTAATGCTCAACTAAACCGTTCGGTTACTGCCTCTGGTGCAGGACGTTCGTCAATCTTTCTATATCGAGCAGATGACGCCATCCCAGTTCCCATTCATGAAGAAGGCGGGCAATATGCTAATAACCGCGGAGTTCGCATTAGACCGAGCCAAGTAGGTCTATTAGCCGACGATCAGGTAGAAGTAATAGGTCGAGCATATTTGCGGCGAAGAATTCCTAGTCTATCCCAGAATTTCCGGTTCTGGGAGATGTGGACGCCTACCAGTGACGTTATTGCCCAGATAGTGCCACGCACACTGAGCGAATCTAATCCGCGCCGAGGAAGTCGGGTACCTCCCAACCGTCCCTGGGGCAATCTCCGTCCTGGCTCGCGGGCTATGACCGAAGCTGGTTTTGTTATGGGAGAGTTTATCACCCTACGTTGGCAGTTGCGAAACTTCCAGTACAATGAACGTGAGGTGCGCCGTCAGATTGATTCTTTTATCAGTACTGCTGAGTCAGCCCGAAACCGGAACCAACAACTGGAACAAACTATTTCTCGATGGCTAGATCGGACTGCTGCTGCCGGAGGTGGTTCAGCCATTATTCCTGATATGCGGCGTTATCTAGCTTTTAGAAACCCGGTCTTTTTAGGCGACCAAACCTGCATGCTAAAATTCAATGGTTTTCGCCCTGTGCAATTCCGGTTACCACCTCCGAGCTAACTGAATGTAATGATGGTCTAGGCTTCTTCGATTATAGATCACTGTTTCTTTAATGATAATCATTTCGTTACAAAAATAGCTACCAACAAGGCTAGGTATTTTAACATCTTTTGGATAAATTAAATAGTATGGTAGAAGAAAAAACCAGGTAAATATACCAGCCATTAGTGGGCTGCTGACGGGTCTCTTTCTATTGGTTGGAGGCGAATGTATCGGTCAACACTCCGATCTGAAAGTTGGCATCTATAACAGCTTCTTCAATTTCCTTCATAATCGCCCCATCCCCGCCCAAGTCTTCATCTACTATAGCCCTACCGATTCTATTGACCCTCTGTATCATACCTATACCGGGGGCGTACTTGACTTGGAGGAAGATCGTTACTATGTCTTCGCCAATAATATCAGCATTGACTGGGAGATTCCCGTTAAGCGTCGGCAGGAAGTGCGACGCAATATGTGGGGGTTCTACGACGGTAAGCACGTATATATTAGTTCCCGAAACTACATTAGCTTACCAATTGTACTCTACAGTCGAATCTTAGGATACGGCCGATATAGCTACTTTCTGGGCGCTGGAGATACCTATAAGAAAACTGCCAATGCAGTCGGTGGCTTAGCCGGTGCTTTTCCGCTGGCCACCTACTTTTTACTGGATTTAGAGACCGGCAATATCCATAAAGTAGATTCACTATCGGTTACCAACATACTAGAGGAATATCCGGATCTACTTCAGCAGTTTGAAGACGACAAAAAGGATAAGGAAACGCTCTTAAAATACATCCACGCCTACAACGCTCGTTACGCTCAAGAACTAGATAGAGCTTCGTCTCACTAGAAATCATTTATTTCGCCATTACCCTGTATTAGATTCCCGACGGACGGTTACAGTCACTGCTAATTTCCATTTTATTCCTGTAATCGCTTAGTTTCGCATAACGCAAAAAAGTAGTAAATTAAATCGCTTTATACGATTCTACCTAACAATGATGCAAACGAAGACGATGACAAAGCTAATGAAGCGGTGGCTACCGCTGTGGATGATGGTTTTTTCCGTGGCTGGCGGATGGCAGTGTTCTTCTCCCGAATCGGAAACTACCGTAGATTACGAGTCGCTGACGGATGAAGAGAAACGATCAGTAGAGTATGCCCTGGCCGGACTGGAAGTGGCGGATGGCCTGAAGGCTACCCTTTTCGCCGCTGAGCCAATGGTAGTTAACCCTACCAACATGGATATTGACCACCGGGGCCGGGTGTGGGTATGCGAAGGTTATAATTACCGCCCTAAGCTTAACCCTGATAATCCTACTAAAGCCGAAGGCGACCGAATACTAATTCTAGAAGATCAGAACGGCGATGGGAAAGCCGACAAGAGTACGGTCTTTTACCAAGGTAATGATGTGAACGCCGCCCTTGGCATCTGGGTGATGGACAACAAAGCCATCGTATCCTGTAGTCCTAATATATTTATTCTGACCGATACCGACGGAGATGATAAAGCTGACGAGAAGGAAATTTTGTTTACTGGCTTTGGCGGCGAACAGCACGACCACGCTATCCACGCGGTGGTGTTTGGTCCCGATGGCAAACTCTACTTCAACTTTGGCAACGCCGGAGAGAAAATTTTGGATAAGAACGGCAATCCTATTGCCGAACAAGCCGGGATTCCGGTATCCGCTGAAGGTGACCCCTACCGGGAAGGTATGGTGTTTCGCTGCGATCCTGACGGAAGCAACTTTGAGGTGCTAGGCCATAACTTTAGAAACAATTACGAGGTGGCGGTAGACTCTTACGGAACCCTCTGGCAATCGGATAATGACGATGACGGGAATAAAGGGGTGCGTATCAATTACGTGATGGAATACGGTAACTACGGCTATCGCGATGAAATGAGCGGTGAGAACTGGCGGAGCTATCGTACCGGCATGCACGATGAAATCCCTAACCGCCACTGGCACCTGAACGATCCGGGGGTGGTACCCAACCTGCTACAAACCGGAGCTGGTTCGCCTACTGGTATTTTGGTGTACGAAGGCGATCTGCTACCTGAACGCTACCATAATCAGGTAATTCATTCCGATGCCGGACCAAATGTGGTGCGAGCGTATCCGGTAGAAAAGAGCGGGGCGGGTTATTCGGCCAGCATGGATAATATTTTAAAAGGAAAGGATCAGTGGTTCCGGCCGGCCGATGTGTGTGTAGCTCCCGATGGTTCACTATTCGTAGCCGACTGGTACGATCCTGGTGTGGGCGGGCACCAAGTAGGCGATTTGCAGCAAGGACGAATCTACCGGGTTGCTCCTAACAAAAAATACAAAGTTCCGGAAGCAAACCTCTCTTCGGTGAAAGGAGCGATTGAAGGTCTGAAGAGTCCTAATTTATCGGTACGCTATCTGGCCTGGAAAAGTCTGCACGAAATGGGAAGTGAAGCGGAAGCTGATCTAGCCGAACTGGCTAATTCCGAGAACCCTCGTTATCAGGCCCGTGCTCTATGGCTGCTTTCCAAGTTAGAAAACGGTAGAGATAAGTACGTGGAGCAGGCACTAAACAGCGAAAATCCCGATATTCGGATTGCTGGTATCCGAATGGCTCGCCAGCAGGGTGGGGGCATAATGCCAGCACTACAGAAGCTAGTAAAGGATGATTCGCCTCAAGTGCGCCGAGAAGTGGCCCTTGCCTTGCGTTACCTTGATTCACCCGAAGCCGACGAACTGTGGGCTACATTAGCTACCCAGCATGATGGCAAGGATCGATGGTACCTGGAAGCTCTGGGTATTGGGGCCGATCTTCACGCGGAAGCTCGCTTTACCGCCTGGATGAATGAAATTGGGGAAGACTGGAACACTCCGGTAGGCCGCGATATTATTTGGCGAATGCGCAGTAAAGAAACCATCCCACTGTTAGCTAAGCTCATTCAGGAGTCGGAAGCCAACACCTATCCTGATCGGTTGCGTTACTTCCGAGCCTTTGATTTTCATCAAGATGAGTCGAAGCAGGAAGTGCTAGCCAACCTGGCCGTACAACAACACCCTAACCAGGAAGAAATCACCATTTTAGCGCTAAATCATATTGATACGGAGCGCGTGAAGCGGTCGCCTCAACTGAAAAGCGCTTTGCAAACCTCACTAGACAAAGTGAAAGGCAGTGATACCTACATTGAACTGGTGAAGCGTTACGAACTGAAAGAATATCAGCCAGCACTATTGGCTTTAGCGATGGAGAAACCCGAAGAAACGGTAGGAGTTGAAGCGGCTAAATTGTTGCTTGATTTTGAAGGAGAACCTCTCATGCGGAATATGTTAGCCGAAGGCAGTACCGAAGAGCGGATTGCACTAATTCAGGCACTGAAAAGGGTGAATAACGGTAATTCTATTGATATGCTGCAAAGCATTATCGCCGATCAGAACCAGCCACTATCGCTACAGAAGGAGGCAGTGATGGCCTTCGCCGGTAGCTGGGGAGGAGAAAACCGATTGTTAGATATGGTGCGTAGCGGCGATTTACATTCCGACCTGGATTCAGCAGCAGCTAAAGTATTCTCCATGGCGATGCGTAATTCCATTTATGAAGAAGGAGCCCTACTGTTAGGTATCGATCAGGAGTCCACTGACTTGCCACCTATTAAAGATTTAGTAACAATAGAAGGCGATGTGGCTCAAGGCCAAACGGTGTTTGCCCAATATTGTCAAAACTGCCATATCGTAAACGGACAGGGTATTGACTACGGTCCGGCACTATCGGAGATTGGGGATAAATTAACCAAAGACGCGATGTACGTAGCAATACTGGAACCTAGCCGGGGTATCAGTTTTGGCTACGAAGGCTACAATATGAAACTGAACGATGGTAGTCAGGTAACCGGCTACGTACTGAGCAAAACCGAAGACGAGGTACAATTGCGAATGTACGGTGGACGAACGGAGACTTACACGCGGGATCAGATTACTTCGCTAGAAAAAATGGAGCAGTCACTGATGTTTGATAACTTGGAGCGTAGCATGAGTCAGGAAGATTTAGTCTCTTTGGTAGAGTATCTTACTACACTGAAGAAAGGTGGAACAGCCATCAGTATGAATAAGTGATAGCTAAGTCTAAGGGTTCTATTCGCTTTAGAGGTATGATTACTCACATTTTTCGTACAAAGATTCTTTGCGAAATCGCTTTTTTATATATGTCTAACCAAACTTGACTGTACAACTATGGTAGCTATTCTTGTATGGGCACTTTTAGGGCTTATTGCTGGTGCCTTGGCCAAATTCTTAATGCCCGGTAAAGATCCGGGAGGTTTTGTTGTAACCATCCTTATTGGTATTGCTGGTGCTCTAGTAGGAGGATTTTTAGCTAGAGAACTATTTAACATTGAGACTAGTGGTCTTACTCTAGCAAATATACTCGTTGCCACCGGAGGAGCCGTACTATTGCTTTTTGTTTACCGGCTTATAAAAAGATAGCTGTAACATAACTATAGAGTAAAGCCAACTAATTCGGGTTGGCTTTTTTAGTATATGCCCAATAATTTGATACTATGAGGCTGCTAGACTTTTTCAGAAAGAGTCCAGAACCCGCTGAAAAACAAGAGAAATTTTTTCCCTAAGACTAATTGGTGAACTGATAGGGACAAGGAATAGTCCAGAAAGTGTAGCTTAATGATACACCAATGAAGTAGTACCAATCATCATTGTAGGCATTGCCGTATTCGTAGTTCTTCACAAAGGAATTGCTATCTGACACATTATCGATGTAATCGAAGAAAGTCTTTCTCGCCCCAGCTTCAAACGAGAGCGAAAACTCTGGAGTAAGAATGTACTTGAATCCCAACCCCAGCGGTATCACCGGTTGCACCCGGCCGTAAGACTGCTCAGGTCCTGGGGCAGCAGTAAAGTAAGCTGCGCCTGCTCCTATAAAAAAGTACGGCGACCAACGGAGCAGATTGATATTCCTCTTATAGTCTAGGAAGTGGTACTCAATTAGGGCAGAAAACTCCAGTACCGAATTAGTAAAAGCGGTATCTCTTTGTTGTGCTAGCGCATCAAAAGGTGGATTATCTGAGCCAGCTAGCCCACCGAAGAGTAAGTTTCCGCGCAGGCTCAGGTAATCATTAAAGTTACGGCGGTACAGCAAGAACCCGGCAGGCCGGGTATTTTTTATTCCAAACGCCCGCACTACATCTCCGGTATAGTTTGTGCCACCCAAGCCAACTCCTATCTCGTTATGTTGGGCAGACAATTCGTTACTAAATAACCAAAAAGTAAGGATAATAATACAGTGAATGCCAAATTGCTTCATACTCAGTTCTAGCCAGCAATACTCTTTTTCAATCCTATCTATAACTGTTTTAAACCCAGTTTTGGTATATAAAACGGGCTAAATATGTTTTGGAATGATAGACTGTAGCCTAACGAGGGCGGAATCCGCTGGAGGAAAATGGGCTTCGGCCTAGCATAAACACAACTCGAACGGTAGTAGTCAGAAATACATCGTTGTCGTTAGGACTTCCTCTTTTGGCTCCTTCCTGTCCGTAGCCAGCTAAGTGAACGTACTCTACACCATCGGCACCAATGTAGGTCGCTAGATTAGGGTTTATTCCGTTTCCATCTCTGAAAAGGTCATCTCGGGGTTCGCCAGACAATACATCAGTTGGTTCTAAAGATCGATCCGACATTATCTTAGCTAGATCACTATCTAGGGTGCCTTTATCAACATAATTAGTACTGACGTCATCCAGATAATCCGTAAAAAGGAAACGATAGCTGACCTCCGCTTCAATATCAATGAGTTGGTTGATTCTAAAACGCACTCCAGCTCCAACCGGAACACTAAAGGCGATACTTCCGTAGCTTCTTCCTTCTGTTTGTAAGGGACGAAGTGCCACCCACTCACCCGATTGAGGAATCTGCTCGGCAGTAAGGGTATCATTGGGATATAGCAATGCCTGGGAAGGCACTAACCCCCGAGGGCTATGATGAAAAACTGATATTCCAGCTAGCACGTAGGGTGTGAATGATTGGCGAAGAGAAACAGTATAGGGGTTAGGGAAGATATCATATACTGCTACTAAAGACAAATCCTTGATATTGTTTCTGAACTGAAGATTGCGGGCATATCGATAGATATCGTCCCTATTATTCGGATCAGCCACTTCGTAGTCGCTGCTACTAAGCTGCCCCCACATAAAACCCAACCGGGCCGAAAGCGACTTCCCAAAGCGAACATCAGTGGTAATGCCAATACCCGGTCGCGTGAATGAGATATCGGTACTGACAGCACCAGACTGAGGGGCAATATCGCCGAAGTAGTTTAATGCATTGAGGGATACTCCTAACGTGATATATTGCTTAGCATTAGCAAAGCCCAGGCGTTTACCAGAGAACTGAGCTACGCGGGTACTCTGATTGCGGTATGATCTTTTGCGTTTCCGGTTTTGTGCCTCACTGTCCGATGGATTAGCAAGAACCAGGATAGAGATGATACAAAAGAAGCTAAGAATACGAGAATAATAGCGTTTGGTTAGCATAAAAAAATGATAAGGTGCTGACAGTCAGAACAATTTTACTGCGATTAAAATAGTGAAACAAGTATTTAAGAACTAATTTCTTACATCTAGACCCCAATTTAGCTTCTGTCGTAGGGTTTCTAAGAAATCATCCCCCTCAAACTTCACTAATTTTACCCTAAATGGCGCTTTCTTAATCTGAAAAGATCCTTCAGTAGAAACGCCATAGGATCGCGAATCAAGCGCCAATAAGTAGCTGTCGCTACGGCTCTCAACGCGAATAGTAATTATACTATCATCAGATACAACTAACGGACGCACCGTAAGGTTATGCGGACTAATAGGAGTAATAATCAAATTACTGGATTGAGGGGATACTACGGGTCCTCCGCAACTCAATGAATAACCGGTAGAACCAGTGGGGGTAGAAATGATCAATCCATCGGCCCAGTACGAATTTAGATAACGATCATCAAGGTACGCATGGGCTACAATCATAGTAGACGAGTCTTTCTTAATGACAGTAAGTTCGTTCAATGCGAAGTTCAGCTCCTCCGGAATATCACTGATATGATGAGTTTCTAATAGAGTACGGTGATCTATCGTAAAGGCCTTTTGATAAAGAGCCTCAATAGCAGAAGCAATTTGGTCTTGGGATACCGTAGCCAAAAAACCCAAGCGCCCAATGTTGATTCCCAAAATTGGAATTTCCTTCTTTCTAACGTGAGTTACCGTCTCTAACAGGGTGCCATCACCGCCAATACTGATGACGATGTCTTCGTCAAGTATTCCTTTCTGTGAAGGGTAGATAGATTCCGGAACATGCTTTACAGAAGACTCTCGGAGTAGAGAATGAAGCGTATCTGAGATGCTTACGTAGGCTCCTCGCTGATCTAGTTCGGAGAGCAAATGTTGAATACAGGCTAAACTGTTTTCATCAACCTTTCTTCCGTGAATCGCATACCTCATTCATGGTAGGTTAAATATCTTAGTAGCGCATTAGTGCGTCTAAACGCTCCTTCTCGTACGAAGCTACAGAAGCTTCCTGAAAGAGAGAAATAACCTTATAATTAAATCTTTCTAACGTAGCCACCGCTCGCGATGCATCTTTACGATCTAGCTTAAACGTTACCTGCAACAGACTTGGATCGTTTGCATCGTTCTGTAGAAAGCATCCCATGATCTTAACACCGTCGGCTTCAATCAGTCGGGTGATCTCAGCTAGCGAATAGTCAATTTGCTTTACTGAGATCTCAATAATGCTTCCGGGTGACTGTACTGCTGTAGTTTGTGCAAATTTGTTCAGTAAATCCTGAGCTTTGAAGGCACCAACGTATTCCTGATTTTCATCAATCACGGCCAGCATACCCTGCTCACAGTCTGAAAACGCTTTCACCACCTCATAAAAATGCTGGCTCGATTGCACCATACACTTTTCGGGGTTTAGCTGATAGTCACCCACATTGGTATGATCAAACAAATCATCAAAGAGCATATCAGTGTTAATAAACCCTTTAAATTGACTACCGTCTACCACTGGCAACTGATCTACACTTAAGTCATCGAGCAGTGCAGTAGCCTTGGCAATATTATCACTTGCTTTAAGCGTAGGAATTAATGAGTTAATAAAGTCGAGTGCAATCATACAAGTGAAGGTTCCTCCAAGAACTCTGCTAAAATATCATTAAATTTCTCAGGCTGCTCCATCATAGGGGCGTGGCAGCAGTGATCGATAAAGCGTAGCGTTGTATTAGGAATCAGGCGATGGAAGTCGTGGGCTACAATGGGAGGGGTAATGGTATCATTCAATCCCCAGACTAATAACGTAGGTACTTTGATAAGGTGAAGTTCATCAGCCATGTTATGTCGCTGAGCCGATTTAGCAATGGCCACAATAGACATACATTTGGGAATGCTACTTACCGTTTCAAAAATTTCGTCAATATATTCTTTGCTAATGGTAGCCGGATCGTAAAATGTGTACTCTACCCGTTCTTTAATGTACTCGTAGTTACCCCGCTTGGGAAAAGAGCCCCCCATAGAGTTTTCGAAAAGCCCAGAACTTCCGGTTAGAATTAGTTGCTTCACTAAGTGTTGATCAGATATAGTGTAAATAAGTCCGACATGTCCGCCTAAGGAGTTTCCCATCACAGTAATTTCTTTTAACCCCATGTCGTCCACAAACCTCTTGACAAATGCGTGGAGTCCATCGAGCCCGGCTTTTCGGACCGGCATCTCGTAGACGGGTAGCATCGGAATCAAAATTCGGTACTGATGTTTGAAACGTTCAATAACTCCTTCCCAATTACTCAAAGCACCAAACAGTCCATGAAGCAACATCATTACTTCTCCCTCACCCTCATCTACGTAGCGATACCCGTTTCTTTCTTTTATTTGATAATTCATAAGAATATGATCAGTATCGTTCAAATAGTAAACACAAAGTTTAATCCAATAGGTTTATAATGGTCAGTGCTGTGTACCGTAATGTAATGATTAAGACTGTTTTTCTCCGAAAAAGTTGTCAATTGTTTCTACCATTTCCTCCATAGCCGGAAACCAAAGAATAATCTGGTCAATCACTAAAGAAGAAAACGGGCGGATATACGAATACAGATACCCTTGGGATAATGTATCAATTTCGACCTCAGCCCAATCTAGTGCGGCTAATAATAGGCTAATAACAAACGCCCACTTTACTACACCCAGTGCCGCTCCCAGCAACTCGTCAGCAAACCCTAATGGAGTAAGGTGAATTACACTCTTAAGCAATCGCCCTGCCATAGTAAATACTACTACTACCACAATAAAAGTTAAGATAAAGGCTGCAACCGGCAGTAAATTACTTTCCGAATCGAATTGACTCATCAGCCAGGCCGTAGACTGGGGTAGTAAATGAAGTGCAGCAATAATTGCCACTACAAATCCCACCAAGGCTACAACCTCTAATAAAATACCTTTTTTATAGCCTCGATAAGCCCCAAAAAAAAGTATAACTGCTATGGCTAAATCCCAACCATTCACGATTACTGAGCTAGAAGTTGTCGGGTAATTGTTGACATGGTTTTACCATCGGCCCGTCCGGCTAGCTCCTGTGATGCTCGGCCCATCACTTTTCCCATATCCTTCATACTTTGGGCATTTTCCTCTTCAATAATTCGCTGAATGACCTCTTTTATTTCTGCTTCGGTCATGGGTTGGGGTAGGTAACGGTTAATAACGTCCAGTTCTGAACGTTCTTTGGCTGCCAAATCCTCACGTTCCTGTTGTTCAAAAGTCTCTAGCGACTCTTTTCGTTGTTTGGCTGCTTTGGTTAATAACTGCATTTCAGTAGCCTCCGTCAGTTCTCCTTCGGCACCTTTTTCGGTTTCAGCGAGTAGTATCATGGACTTGATGCCACGCAGTGCCCGTAGCGTATCTTGGTCTTTAGCACGCATCGCTTCCTTTATGTCAGCTTCCACTTGTTGTTTAAGACTCATATTTTCTGTTGCTAAGTTGTGAAACTTATTCAATATTGAATATTTAGCGAGTAGTGGCCAATAAGTGAGTGTCTGGTATGAAAATGAGCTATATTTGCCACTACTAATTAGTTTTCAAGTATACGCAAATTTGAAGTAATGACGAAGTTAAGTGTGAACATCAATAAGATTGCTACTCTTCGGAATGCTCGGGGTGGCAACAATCCTGATGTAGTTCAGATAGCCCAGGATGCTGAACGGTTCGGCGCGCAGGGAATTACGGTACACCCTCGTCCCGATGAGCGTCACATTCGTTACAGCGATGTAATGCAGCTAAAGGATGTAGTGACCACTGAATTTAATATAGAAGGATATCCTAATGAGCGTTATCTGCAAATTATCGAAGAAGTTCGGCCCGCCCAAGCTACATTGGTGCCTGATCTGCCTGACGTACTTACCTCAAATGCTGGTTGGAACACCGTAGAGCAAGCTGATCTTTTGAAGAAAATTATTGCCAAAATCAAGGGTTGGGGAGTTCGAACGTCAATCTTTGTCGATCCAAATACCGAGATGGTGGAAGGAGCCGCAACGGTAGGTACCGACCGGATCGAGTTATACACTGAACCTTACGCCCAGGATTATCCTAATGATCGCGAAAAAGCAGTAGCCGCCTACGTTCAGGCAGCTCAAAAAGCTAGAGATTTGAATTTAGGCATTAATGCTGGTCACGATCTGGATTTGAATAACCTGCGCTTCCTGAAAGAACAAATTCCTTATTTGGATGAAGTGTCTATCGGGCATGCCCTCATTTGCGATGCCCTCTACTACGGTTTGGAGAATACTATACAACTTTACCGTAAACAACTCACTTAATGGGATAATCTTTCTCTTCCTGTTCTACCTGTTTCTTAAAGTATTCGTAGGTTACTTTTAATCCCTCGGCTCGGGATACAGTAGGCTCCCAACCTAGTATTTCCTTCGCTCGTAAGATATCTGGTTTCCGCTGCATAGGATCATCCTTAGGTAGAGGCTTATAAACAATCTTCTGATCGGTTCCGGTTAGTTTGATTATCTCCTCGGCAAAATCTTTAATACTAATTTCGTCTGGATTACCAATATTGACCGGGTGGGGATAATCGCTTAGCAGTAGTCGGTATATTCCTTCCACTAAGTCATCTACGTAGCAGAAAGAGCGGGTTTGAGAACCGTCACCGAACACAGTTATATCCTGACCACGCAGAGCTTGTCCTAAGAAAGCTGGCAACGCACGCCCATCATCCAAGCGCATACGGGGACCATAGGTATTGAAAATACGAATAATTCGCGTTTCTAATTTGTGATAGGTATGATATGCCATAGTGATAGCTTCCTGAAAGCGCTTGGCTTCATCATACACTCCCCGAGGTCCTATTGGATTCACATTACCCCAATACGTTTCCGGTTGGGGGTGGACTATAGGGTCACCGTAAACTTCGGAGGTAGATGCCACCAGGATACGTGCATTTTTAGCCCGGGCTAACCCCAAGCAGTTGTGAGTACCCAATGAGCCTACTTTAAGGGTTTGTATAGGCATCTGTAGGTAATCAATTGGGCTGGCGGGAGAAGCAAAGTGTAGAATATAATCTAAGTCGCCCGATACGTGCACGTAATTAGATACATCGCTGTGGTAGTACTCAAAATCGGAGCGATGCATCAGGTGTTCAATATTCTTGATGTTTCCAGTGATCAGGTTATCCATCGCAAGGACGTAGTAACCCTCTTTCAAAAAACGTTCACAAAGATGGGAGCCGAGAAACCCGGCTCCCCCCGTAATCAATATTCGTTTTTTACTCATGAATATCTTTTCTTCCGATACTATAATAAACAAAACCTTGTTCCTTCATGGCTTCAGACTCATAAAGGTTTCGGCCGTCAAATATAACTTTTCCTTTCAGAATTGACGAAAGTTTATCAAAATCGGGTGTACGGAAAATTGGCCATTCGGTCATGATAAAGATCGCATCGGCTTGCTCGGCAGCATGGTACTCGTCTACACAATATTCAATTTTATCCCCAATCACTTCGCGTACGTTCTTCATCGCTTCAGGATCGTAGGCTTTCACTCTCGCACCGGCCTCAACCAACTCTTCTATGTTATATAGTGCTGGTGCTTCCCGAATATCATCGGTATAGGGTTTAAAAGCTAATCCCCATACAGCAAAGGTCTTTCCACTCAGATCATTGCCATAGTGTTGTTTGGCTTTTTCAATCAACCGTGTCTTTTGACCTCGGTTAATATCCATGACCGAATTCAGAATCTTAAAATCGTAGTCGGCGTCTTTTGCTGATTTTGCTAGAGCCTGTACATCTTTAGGAAAACAACTTCCGCCGTATCCAATACCCGCAAATAAGAATCGCTTACCAATACGGGTGTCAGTACCAATACCTCGGCGAACCATATCAACATCAGCTCCGAGTAGTTCACATAGATTAGCAATCTCGTTCATAAAAGTGATTTTGGTAGCTAAGAACGAGTTGGCAGCGTATTTGGTAAGTTCGGCAGAGGCTTCATCCATGAATATAACCGGATTACCCTGACGCACCATTGGAGCGTAGAGCTTATCCATAATTTCACGCGCTTTTGGTGAATTTGTACCAACCACAACTCGGTCAGGTTTCATGAAATCTTCTACTGCCACTCCCTCGCGTAGAAACTCAGGGTTGGAAACTACGTCGAAATCAACTTTAGCTCCTTCGGCTACTTTAGCCCGAACCTTCTCAGCAGTACCAACCGGAACAGTACTTTTATCCACCAAAACGGTATAATCTTCCAGAATCGGCCCCAGGTCTTTCGCTACTCTCAGTACGTATTGTAGGTCAGCTGACCCATCTTCACCGGGAGGTGTTGGAAGAGCTAAGAATATTACTTTAGCCCCTTCAATACCCTCTTTAAGGTCAGTAGTGAAATGAAGACGGCCTTGTTTAATATTCCGATCAAAAAGAGCATCAAGGCCGGGTTCGTAAATAGGAATCTCCCCATTCTTCAGTTTGGCCACTTTTCTTTCGTCGATGTCTACGCAGGTGACTGTATTTCCGGTTTCAGCAAAACAGGTTCCGGTAACCAATCCGACGTATCCCGTTCCAACTACTGCTAATTTCATAAGCTTTCAGTAATTAATTGTAATCAATAACAATGAGAAATGAATCTATTGCAAATGTAATAAAATTAACTTTTTAAAAGAAAAAATTAAAACTAAATAAGTTAAAAGTGTAGTAAGCGAACGATCTAGTAAAGGTGTAGAACTCAGTAGGTAAATAAAGCGTTCTAATAGCTAAGCAAAATTCGGACTAATTTGAAGAATAAAGAGATTGTTCCAGTTAAAAATATTTATTAATTTTGCAGACTTGAATTAGAACCACGAAAATAAAAAAATATTTTATGATTACAGTAAACGTAAAAGAAAACGAGTCAATTGACCGAGCACTAAAAAGATTTAAGAAAAAATTTGAGAAGACGGGTACACTGCGTGAGCTTCGCTCTCGAACCCACTACGAAAAGCCTTCGGTAGCGCGGCGTACCGAGCGGATTAAAGCGGCTTACCGTCAGCGTATGCAGTCTAAGGAAAACAGCTAGGGTTTAGCTGTCTTCCTTAGTTTTTTTAGTATCTTGGGGGCATTAGCCCTATTTTTATGATTGATACTTTCATCAAGTTTTTGACCTACGAAAAGCGAGCAAGTCCTCATACCATTACATCCTACCATACTGACTTGCTTCAGTTCCATTCGTTTCTAAAACACCATGCACCGGGATTGCCTATCGTTAAAGCTGATCATCAGGAAATTCGGGCTTGGGTAGTCGATTTAGCCAATAAGCAAAATACTGCTCGTTCGATCAACCGAAAGATTAGTACGTTACGATCTTTTTATAAATTTCTGCAACAGCGGGAGTATATTAAACAGAATCCTACTCACAAAGTGAGAGCTCTGAAGGCAAACTATCCCCTTCCCCATTTTGTGCAGAACAACGATTTGTTTGAATTACTGGATCGTTGTGAGTTCAGTAAAGATTTTCCGGGGTATCGTGATCGATTGATTTTGGAGCTCTTTTACGGAGCAGGTATCCGATTATCCGAATTGATTAACCTAGAGACTTCGCTGGTAAACTTAACCGAGGCAACCCTGAGGGTGCACGGTAAAGGTGCTAAAGAACGTATTATTCCGTTCCCTAAAAGTTTAGATACGTTTATTGAGCGATACCTGGCTATGAAGAATTCTTATTTTGGTGACAACGGTGTGGTTAATCATTTTTTGCTAGTAACTAACAAAGGAGATCAACTCTATCCCATGATGGTGTACCGAACGGTACGCAAGTACTTAGACCAATATACCACTATTGATAAACGTAGTCCGCACGTAATGCGGCATACATTTGCCACCCACCTCCTAAACAACGGCGCTGATTTACACGCTATTAAAGATCTATTAGGGCATGCTACCTTAGCTGCTACTCAAGTCTATACACATAACACCACCGAAGAGCTAAAGAAAATTTTTAAGCAGGCTCATCCGAAGGCGTAGCTAAAAAAATTACCTTTCAATTAGTATTAAAATAAAGTTTTATTCATTTAACTCGATTAGATATGAAGTTACAGATGCACGCCGTCCATTTTGATGCTGACCCTAAGTTGATTGATTTCATTCAGCGCAAAACTGATAAGCTGGAAGCGATTTACGAACGCATTGTAGACGGAGAGGTATTTCTAAAGCTGGAAAACGGCGAAGCTACCGATAATAAGATCGTTGAGATTAAGATAAATCTTCCGGGCAATCAGCTTTTTGCGAAAGAACAGAATGAATCCTTTGAAGCGGCTACCGATAGTGCAATAGATGCTCTAAAACGCCAGCTAAAAAAATATAAGGAAAAGCAGTCGGCCAGATAAAAAACAAAAGGATTCGGGGCTTCCGAATCCTTTTTCGTTTATAGCTTAAAAGCTTCTTTAATTTTATCAACGTAGTCTAGCCTCTCCCAACCGAAGAAACTCACCTTCTTTTTTATCTTAGTGTTGACCGTGCGGTTTACGTTGCCTTCTTGCTGAACTTCAATTACTTCAATAGCTACTTCGCCTTCGTATGGTTCACGTCCCATGTGCCCGTAGGCGGCCGTAGGTGAGAAAATTGGCTGCTTCAGCCCAAATCGCTCCACAATAGCCTTAGGGCGCATATCAAACAAATCCCGAACGATCTCGGCAATTTCAGCATCGGATTTATCTACTTGAGCAGAACCGTAGGTGTCTACCAGTAGCGATACCGGATCAGTTACGCCAATAGCGTAAGCTACTTGTACGAGCACTTCATCAGCAACTCTGGCAGCTACTAGGTTCTTGGCTATATGTCGGGCAGCGTAAGCGGCACTTCGGGCTACTTTGCTGGCATCCTTACCCGAAAATGCTCCACCTCCGTGGGCACCTCGCCCACCGTAGGTATCTACAATGATTTTGCGTCCGGTAAGGCCGGCATCACCGTGCGGACCGCCGATTACAAAGTTCCCGGTAGGATTAATATGATAGATCGTATCCTGAAGCAGTTCTTCCGGAATGACTTTTTTAATTACGTGGGCGATAACATCTTCCCGGATGCGAGACAGCATCTGCTTTTCGGCTGTATCTTTAGCCGCTGAAGTATCCTCTTCTGGTTGGATGAAGTCATCGTGCTGAGTAGAAACTACCACAGTATGTACCCGAAGTGGTTTCTTGTCGTCATCGTACTCGATAGTGACCTGAGCTTTGGCATCGGGTCGTAAGTAGGGGATCAAGTCAGGCTGATCGTGGCGGATACGAGCAAGCTCCTGCACCAGTCGGTGAGAGAAGGCCAATGCCATAGGCATATACTCCGGGGTTTCTTTAGTGGCATAGCCAAACATCATCCCTTGGTCTCCCGCTCCTTGTTCTTTTCCTTCTCCCTCATCTACCCCTCGGGCAATATCCGGCGATTGACTGTGTAATGTGACTACTACTCCGCAAGACTCGGAATCGAACATATAATTTCCTTTATCGTAGCCAATTTTGTGGATCGTACGACGTACAATGTCAGGAATTTCAACGTATGCAGTAGTAGTTACCTCGCCACCTACTACTACCAAACCCGTGGTAACAAAAGTTTCGCAGGCTACGCGAGAATTAGGGTCCTGGGTGAGCATAGCATCCAGGATGGCGTCGGAGATTTGATCAGCAACTTTATCGGGGTGCCCCTCGGATACTGACTCGGACGTAAAGAGATATGACATAAAATTATGATTATTTAATGGCTGGCGCAAAGTTAACGAAATGTCATTAAAGTCAAACCAGGTTAACTGTCTTAGTCTTTAGTAGAAAATAGGAGAAATACTGTTGGCACTTTGTGAAGCTCTAGTTTCTCTTTTCTCCAAGCGTACACAGGCTGGGTTTTAATATACTCTTCTGTTCCACTAATATTCTTAGCCACGCAAATTAGTGTTTTGGGATGACAGTGCTTGATAACATCACTGAATAGATGGTTATTACGGTAGGGTGTCTCCATAAATATCTGAGTCTGCTGATGTTGTTGAGACTGTTTTTCCAACGACTTAATAGCTCGAATCCGTTTGTTTTTATCAATAGGCAAGTAACCGTGAAACGTAAATGATTGGCCGTTGAACCCTGAAGCCATTAAAGCAAGTAAAATAGAAGAAGGACCAACCAAAGGTACTACCCGTAGGTTCTTACGGTGAGCATAACTCACTGCCAGTGCCCCTGGGTCGGCTACGCCCGGGCATCCGGCTTCCGACATAATACCTATATTGTGACCGGCGAAGGCTGGCTGCATTAGCACTGGTAATTCTTCGGGAGAAGTTTTTTTGTTGAGCAGTTCAAACTGAAGCTGGTCAATAGGGGTTTTGATAGGAATAGCGCTTAGAAATCGGCGAGCCGTACGGATATTTTCTACTAAATAATAATTAGTGGAGTTAACCACGTCTCGAATTTGAGGCGACAGTACCTTTTGGTGGGTATCGGGAGCAATAACGGTAGGAATCAGGAAGACCGTGCCGTTCTGAACAGAGTCACTCATAACTACATGCGCGATCAGCGAAAAAATATGGGATTAATACTTATCACGGTAGGAGTCATTATCGTCATTGTGGGCTTGCTGGTGTATTTTTCGGACCGAATTCCGCTGATCGGGCGTTTACCGGGCGATATTCGTATCCAGCGGGAGAATTTTACCTTCTATTTTCCACTGGCTACTAGTATCATTCTAAGCATTCTTGTTTCGCTTATTCTTTATTTGATCCGTCAGTTTAGCTAGGCTGCAAAAATTGTATCAGTGCTTCGTAAAGTGTCTGGGGTTGTTCAGCGTGCACCCAATGTCCGGCTTTTTCAATGGTAACTATCCGGGCTTCCGGAAAAATTTCGTGAATAAGTGATTCATCCTCAGATGGTATATAATCCGACTTCTCGCCCCGTACGAATAAGGTTGGCTTATGTACTGGTTCAGAGGCTTCTACTGCTACCCCTACATTCTCAATATTCTCTTGAATTGCTGGCAGGTTGAGCTTCCAGGAGAAGGTATTATTCTCTTCCCGCTTTAAATTCTTCATAATGAATTGCCGCACTCCCCAGTCCGACAAATGAGATTTGAGCTGATCTTCTACATCTCCCCGGCTCGCTACGGATGATAAGTCCACTGAACCCATAGCGTCCAGAATATGCTGATGATGCACCGGATAGCTACGAGGAGCAATATCCACAACTACTAGTTTACTAAACTTATCAGGATACTTTATTGCGTAGAACATAGCCACCTTACCACCCATGGAATGACCCAGTATAATCGGAGTGCCCAATTGATGCTGCTGGATAAATTGTTGTAGATCCTCCGCCATTGATGGATAATCAAATGTATCACTATGGGGAGAAAGGCCGTGGTTTCGCTGATCAATCAGAAATACCTGGTAGTCGCTAGCTAACTGTTTACCGAAGGTTTGCCAGTTATCAGAAGTGCCAAAAATACCGTGAAGAATGATGAGCGGTGGCCCCTCGCCCAGCGTGCGGTAGTGCAGTTTCATATTATCGGTTAACGGAGGTGTTAATATTTTCTTGAGGCTGAGAAGAAGTACTGGTGTACTGACGTAACACTCGAATTCGCTTAATACGCTTATTGTCTACGGCTACCACAGTGAACACGTACTTATCGTACTGAATTTTCTCCCCAGCTCGGGGTAGATTAGCGTGAATTTCGAGCAGTAATCCCCCCAACGATTCACTTTCCCCTTTCACGCTATCGAACAACGAAATGTCTTCGTCCAGCACTTTGCAGAAATCGTTGAGCGAAGTTTTACCTTCAAAGATGAAAGTGTTTTCGTCCAATTTATTGTAGTGAATATCATTTTCGTCAAACTCATCATTAATCTCACCCACAATCTCCTCAATAATATCTTCTAGCGTGATAAGTCCCGAGGTACCACCGTACTCATCTACTACGATCGCCATATGTACCCGCTTTTCCTGAAAATCTTTCAGCAGCGCGTCAATCTTCTTGCTCTCCGGTACGAAAAACCCCTTATGTAGCAGATTTTGCCAGGCAAAAGTATCTTCCTGATCCAGGTAGGGTAACAGGTCTTTAACGTATAATATACCCTCAATGCTATCAACGGTTTCACGGTAAATGGGTAGGCGGGAATAACCGGTCTTGTTAATAATATCCATCAATTCGTGAAAATCAATCTCGATATCGATAGCGGTTATGTCAATACGCGAACGCATTACCTGCTTTACTGAGAGAGTGCCAAAATTCACAATGCCTTTCAGAATACCTTTTTCTTCTTCTGTAGCTTCCTTATCGTTACGAGTCGTAATTTCCAATGCCTGATTCAGTTCGTCTATTGAGACCTGGTAACCCTTTTTGCTCAATTGTTTCTCAACAACATTACTGAATGACATTAGCGCAATAGAGAATGGTTTACAGAAACGAGCGGCAGTATTAAGTGCTCCCGCCGTACGTTTGGCAAACAACAAGGAATAATGCACTGCGTATTGCTTGGGCAGAATTTCCCCGAAGAACAAAATTGCAATAGTCACTGAGGCAGTTAAGGCAGCGATTACTTCTCCGTCAGTTTCCTTTCCGAAGTACTGCCAGGTGGCGTAAGTCGATAGCGTTACAATCGCCACGTTTACTAGATTATTAAGAATAAGGATAGTCGCCAATAAGATTTTGGGCTGATCCAGCAGGTTTGCAATACGACGGGCGGAAGGCTCCTGGCTATCCTGGCATTCAGAAACCTCACGAGGCGAAAGCGAGAAGAACGCTACTTCCGACCCAGAGATCATGGCCGAGCAGAACAGAAGTATAACCAAAAGAAGGCCTATTCCAGCGTAGAACCACAGTGGACTAGTAAATAAATCTGCCAGTAAAAGTACAAATAGTTCCGGGAAAGGCTCGGGGCTAGCCCCGCCATCTATGGAAGATTCCAAGAGATTTTGTTTTGGTGATCAATTAGAACGGAAGGTCATCCATTTCTTCGTTAGATGGCGCTCCGCTGGGAGCATTAGCTGCCGGAGCCGGAGACGTTGTTGGTGCAGGGTTGCTAGACGGGGCCGAAGAACGAGTGGGGGCCGGACTGGCTCCAGTATCTGGGGCTTCGTCGTTTCTTCCACCCACAAAAGTCATATTAGTGGCCCTAATACGTTTATCGTAGCGGGTAATTCCTTCCTTATCCTGATACTCGTTGGTTCTGATTTTACCTTCAATATAAACTGTACGGCCTTTGGAAAGGTACTTCTCGCACAGATCGGCGAGCCGGTCCCACAGTTCCACCCGGTGCCACTCGGTTTGCTCCACTCGTTCTCCGTTACGATTAGTATATGATTCGGATGTAGCGATGCTAATGTTAGCTACTTTAGAGCCACTTTCTAAGTGACGAATTTCTGGGTCAGCGCCTAAATTGCCTACAAGGATTACTTTGTTAACTCCTGCCATAATAGATTATCGTGTACTTAGCTTAATTACCGACAAAAAGGATGATATGTTCCAATACGCGGCAAATTGTGAAAAAATGAATAATAGTCAGCCTTCGGCTTATAACAATTTACTAAAATATTCGGTGCGAGAGGGGCCTTCCCGCAAAAAATTATCAATTAATATTGGCTTAGGTAACTGCTCTACTTCATCCGCCGAATAAAACTGACCGGGCAGTGAGGAACTTTCCTGCGCTACATTATTGGGTAAAGTGAGTGTATAAAAAATCACGTGCAACTGCTGGTGTGACAGTTGATGCTGGTATTTCCTGGATTTTTCTACTGTAGGCGACTGTTGCAGTAATTCCGCCAGGAATGGGTCTTCCAACTGCTCCCAATCCTGAGGTTGACTAGTCTCGATTAAATAAAAGTCATATAAACCAGTCCAGATATCTTTTCCTTGGCGCTGTCTCATTAGTAATCGCCCATCCGTTTTCACTACTAGATAGTGTAGGTAACGGTGTTTAATCTTCGTCTTTTTGATCTTTACGGGTAATTCCTTCTGCTTTCCGTGTTGGTAGGCGTAGCAGGTATCTACTACCGGGCATAGCAAACAAGCCGGAGTAGCTGGGGTACACTGAAGCGCACCAAACTCCATAATAGCCTGGTTGTATACATTCGCTTTCCCGTCAGGTACCAATTGGTCGGCCACCTGCCGAAATTTCTTCTGCCCGCTGGTGGATAAAATATCATCTTTGATTCCGAACACGCGGGAAAGTACCCGATACACGTTACCATCTACTACCGGTACGGTTTCATTAAAAGCAAACGAGGCAATAGCGGCAGCGGTGTATGCGCCTACCCCCTTTAATTTAATTAGTTCCCGATAGCTCTCGGGAAACTTACCATCGTAATTAGCTACGATAGTTTTAGCACAGGCATGTAAGTTGCGGGCCCGGGAATAGTAACCCAGCCCTTGCCACAATCGGAGTACTTCCTGCTCCGAAGCATTCGCTACATCATATACAGTAGGGAAAGCTTCAATAAAACGATTATAGTAAGGTAACCCCTGGGCTACACGCGTTTGCTGTAATATTACTTCTGACAACCAGATACGATAGGGATCGAGGGTATGACGCCACGGCAGATCACGATAATGTGCTTGGTACCACTGAATTATTTTTTGGGAGAAAGTTTGTTCTTCCAAACCAATTGGCTATTAATAAGATAGAATAATGGCTGAGACAGAGAGAGGCATGTATATTTTAATTCAATTATTTTCTAATTTATGATTTACCATTAAATTTACGCTTCCATAAAGCGGGGGTTCCCTGCAATCCGATACTTAACTAAACAAAAAAAACGTGACCAAAGCAGAAGTAGTTCAGCAGATTGCTGACAAGACTGGCATTGATAAAGCGGATGTGTATACTACCGTTGAAGCCTTCTTTAATGTGGTTAAAAACTCAATGGCTGAGGGAGAAAATATATACGTTCGGGGGTTCGGCAGCTTTGTAAACAAAAAAAGAGCCCAAAAAATAGGCAGAAACATTTCTAAGAATACCGCCATCGTTATCGAGGAGCACTATGTTCCTAGCTTCAAGCCGTCCAAGGTGTTTGTTGAAAAAATCAAGAGTAGCGAAAAGCTCAACGAAAAATTAAAGGTCACTGAGCATAGTTAAACTATCTTTCCAGCCCCCGTGTTGCTAATTCAGTAACGACGACCAATCAGCAAAGTATGGTGAAGAAGCAACTCATTATAATAGGGGTGGCACTGGCGGCGGTAGCTGCTTTATTCAGCTTACCCCGTGTAGTAGTTGACAATCAGGATGAGACAGTTGAAGAACAAGCGGGTGTCACAGCTCCGGCCGCTTCTGCCGAAGAAGATGTTCACTTGCCCCCATTAGCCCCCGCACTACGGCAGGAAGCCGACAGCATCCTGTCATTGTACAATGCCAGTGAGAATACCGATAAAAATACTATCTTCGCGAATTATTTGGTGGAACTATTCGCCGAAGCAGGCCGATACGATAGTGCATCGTTCTACGCCGAGGCGTTAGCTTCTCAGACGGGAACAATAGCTGCGCAGCAACAGGCCGGCGAGATGTACTATGAGGCGTTTATGCGGGCACTTAGTACCTCGCAATCGCAACAATTGGGTGAGAAGGTACGCTTTCACCTCGACAAGGTCTTGGATACGCAGCCAGACAATCTGGATGCTAAAACAAAGGTAGCTATGACGTACGTAAGTTCGTCTGTACCCATGCAAGGAATTCAAATGCTGCGCGAGGTGGTAGAAGCTGATGCTAACCATGAACTGGCGACCTACAATTTGGGTTTACTATCCATGCAGTCGGGGCAGTATGAGAAAGCAGTGGAGCGGTTTCAGAAGGTAAAAGAAATCAACCCCGATAATATTCAAGCCCAGTTTTTGCTGGGAGTAAGTTATTTGGAAGCCGGACAGACTGATCAGTCGCGGCAACAGTTTGAGCATATAAAGACTATTAGCAATGATCCGGAGATTATTGCTAACGTAGATAACTACTTAGAAAGAATTTAATCGTACTAGAGTGTGTTAGAATTAAGAGTGCTCAAGTATTTTACATTGGCCTGAGCACACAAATACAATAGAAATTATAAAATTATTTGTTTCACTAAAATATTAAGAATATGCCTTGTGGAAAAAAACGCAAACGACACAAAATTGCCACGCACAAACGTAAAAAGCGTTTAAGAAAGAATCGACACAAAAAGAAATAATACAAGCTATTAAGTTTTGGGTAGATAGGGATGTTCCTAACTTTTCGCATCTGAGCTACCCTTTTTTTGTTTCTTCCTAAGTCTCAGTAGACTCATATTGCGGTGTAGACTCTCTGCCTGTAATATAAAGAGGAAATATATCACTTATAAAATATTAATCCCTTGAGCAATGAATTAGTAATCAATTCAACTCAAGAAGGATGTCGTATAGCACTTTTACGAGATAAAAGCCTTGTAGAATTTCATCAGGAGGTTGATACTAACAAATTCACCGTTGGTGACATCTATCTGGGAACCGTTCGTAAAGTAGTACCTGGCCTAAATGCCGCCTTTATTGATGTTGGGTACGAAAAAGACGCTTTTTTACATTACCTCGATCTGGGTCCTCAAATCCGGACGCTGAACAAGCACATAAAGGGGGTACTAGCTAAGAAGAGCAACGGACAGCCCATCGGAAAAATTGATGCGGAACCTGACATTGATAAGTTAGGAAAGATCAATCAAGTACTTAACCGGAATCAATCTGTACTAGTACAAATTGTAAAGGAACCTATCTCAACCAAAGGGCCACGATTGTCCTGTGAGTTGTCTCTCGCTGGAAGGTATCTTATTTTGGTGCCTTTCTCCAGTGTAGTTAATATATCCAAGAAAATTACGGATAAAGCCGAAAGGAAGCGCTTAAGCCGCTTGGTTTCATCTATCAAACCCGAAGGTTTCGGGGTTATTATCCGAACCGTTGCGTCGGGAAAAGATGTAGCCGAACTGGATCGCGACCTGCGTAACTTGGTGAAGTCTTGGCAAGACGGCATGAAAAAGCTGCAAAATGCTAAGCCCCGCGATAAAATCATCGGGGAGATGGGTAGAGCATCGGCACTATTGCGCGACGTGCTCAATGAGTCGTTTGATAGCATTGTCACCGATGACGATAGCATCTTCTCTGAAGTAAAGTCCTACATTCGGAAAATTGCCCCTAATAAGGAGAAAATAGTAAAGCATTACCACGGAAAGACTAAGCTCTTTGAGAACTACGGCATTGAAAAGCAGCTTAAGTCTCTGTTTGGGCAGTCGGTGAGTGTGCCGGGTGGTGGTTACCTTATTATTGAGCATACCGAGGCATTGCACGTTGTTGATGTCAATAGTGGTAATAAATCAAACTCGGAGAAGGATCAGGAAGCCACTGCATTAAACGTGAACCTACAAGCAGTAAGCGAAATTGCCCGACAATTGCGGCTGCGCGATATGGGTGGAATCATCGTCGTCGACTTTATCGATATGCGTAACTCCGATAATAAAAAAGCGGTGTACCAGAAGATGAAGGAAGTGATGAAAAGCGACCGGGCCAAGCACACCATCCTACCGCTTACCAAATTTGGATTAATGCAGATTACTCGGCAACGAGTTCGGCCCGAACTAAATATCGTCACCAAAGAAATTTGCCCTAGCTGTGGCGGTACCGGAAAGATTACTCCTTCTATTTTGGTAGCTGATCAGATTGAGCGCGACATAGATTACCTGTTAAGTAAGCAAAACGAGAAAGCCTTGACTTTGGCATTGCATCCCTACCTAGAGGCTTACTTTACCAAAGGATTTATCTCCAAACGAATGGACTGGTTCTTTAAATACAAAAAGTGGATTCGTCTGGAAGTAGATTCCTCGTTAGGAATGATGGACTACCATTTTTATAACCGAAACGGAGAACAAATTGAATTACCGAAAGCCTGATGAATTTCAGGCTTTTTTTATTTCTAGCTATCAGGTATACCGAAATATCTGGATGAGAAATAGCCGGACGCCCATGATTTTTTAGTAAATTTTGCCTCAAAACAACAATAACCTACTATGGCATTGCCTGATGAATCATTAATCTTTGGCGACTCCCGCATCCCTAAGTATCAGCAGGTAATTAACCTGATTAAGTCAGATATTGAGCAGGGAATTTTTAAGAAAGGCGAGCGTATACCATCCATTAACGAAACCAGCGAGGACTTCTATCTGTCGCGGGATACGGTAGAAAAGGCTTACAACAAACTACGGGAAGAAGGAGTACTGATATCGGTGCCGGGAAAGGGCTATTACGTAAATACCAATGAGCCCACCGGTCAACTGCGAGTACTATTGGCAATCAATAAAATCAGTGCTCACAAGAAAAAGATTGTCAATGCTTTTGTAGAGGCTTTGGGTGAAGAGGCAGTGGTAGAAACGTTTGTGCATCACTATAGCACCGAAAAGCTAGAGCGTATTATCAACGAAAATCTTGGTAAATTCAATCACTACGCTATCATTCCCTGCTTTAAAGATTTTTCGGAGAGAACTCAGTCTATTATTGAAAAAATTCCGCGTGACAAGCTGTTGTTTCTTGATAAAGACCTGGATAACCTAAGCGGAAAATACCGAGCAGTTTGCGAGAATTACGAGCAGGACACTTACCAAATACTAGCTTCGGCTCAGGATGCAATCAATAAGTACGAAAAATTATACTTCATTTTTCCGGACGGAAACCAGTATCGGCCCGAATTACTGACCAGTTTCAAGCGGTTCTGCGTTGATTACCACTTTGACTATTGCATTACCAATGTGTTTGATCCAGCGGGAGTGCGAGCGAGAGATTTATATTTGTTGATTGAAGATGATGACCTGGTAGAAGTGATCAAGCACTGTAAGAATCATCAATTGAAGATTGGGCAGGAGGTGGGTATACTCTCCTACAATGATACACCCCTGAAGGAGGTACTACACGATGGTATTGCGGTAATCTCAACTGACTTTGAAAAAATGGGGCAAACTGCGGCTCAACTTATTCTGGAAAAGCGCTACGAGAAAATTCATAATCCTTTTTATCTCATTCGTCGTTCTTCCCTCTAAACCCGAATAGAACAGCAAAGTTAAAAGCAACTAAACGCCTCATCTGTTTTATGATGTAAGTTCCGTTAACTTCATCATTTCACTTCCAGTACTAGCACCCAATCGTTTCCGTCTTCGGATTTTCCGGGTGGGTCAAAATATACATCGGGCGAGTTAGTACCGGAAGGAATGTTCATCTGAAACGGTACTTTATTATTACTTTCTCTTCCTTCATAATTCCACTGTCCGGAACGAGGGCTGTACCAGTAAGCATCCGCTTGTCCCTCGGCCAATCGGCTCATCACTACCCGAATGAGGGAGCCGCGGGTGGAATAGACAAATGACCAATCGCCTGGCTCAGAGCGGGTAGCAATCCGTAAATCTGGCGACAGTCCGTTGTCCCGCCCGGTGGTACCGGCGGATACCAGCAACGGATCGGGAATACGAGTTTGGATAGGTTTAGACTCAACTAAAGTTCGCAGGTGCATTAGGTGAGCGGAGCCGGGAGCATTGAGCACTTCGGTAAGTAGAACGCCCGGATTCTCATTAAAATCCTCCATTCGCCATAAGTTCTTATGACCGTAGGTAAAACCAATCCCACCGGCAAATACTGACCAGTAAGCTTGATATCGCTGCTTCCATCCCGGATCCACGCCTAAACCATTGGTTTTGTCCATCCCCGTCCAACGCTTATACAGCGCGTGTTCGTTTTCGTACCAGCCCTCGGCATTGAAGGTAGGCTTGGTAGGAGTTCGGTTCCAGTCAGCCAAAGTAAGCGGTATAATAAAACTGGGAACGGCGTGGCTCTGAATCATATTGAAATCCATCCAGGGTTCGTCGTGAAACTCTTCTGAAGAAGATACAAAGGAGATGGGATGAATGGTGTAGAGATGGTTACTCTTATTCGTATCCCTGATCCCGTCAATGACTTCCACCAGACGGTTACGGTGGCTATCGGTAAGCGGACGCTGATTGTTGGGAAACATCACACTCACTGGCTTATGGTATTCACCC
Organism: uncultured Flammeovirgaceae bacterium; assembly: GCA_937884755.1. GTDB lineage: Bacteria > Bacteroidota > Bacteroidia > Cytophagales > Cyclobacteriaceae > Tunicatimonas. Next base: position 6,202 of record CAKZYJ010000243.1, on the reverse strand, counting down.
GCACCCACCCAAATAATGTGTGGTTGATTTTGGTAGCGCTCACCCAGCATCCGCCCGAATTCGTAATTGTGCTGGTCGGGGTTGGTAAAGTGCTGGCGGGTAGACTTTTTTTCCTGCCATCCCGGATCGTTAGCATCGGAGCCCCACCAGACGAACATTGCCAGATACAAGCCTTGCTCCTTCGCCTGATTAACGATATAGTCTATATGTTGCCAGTAAGGTTCGTTGGGTTTTACCTTATCCCAGGGACGCTCTCCGTCCAGAAAAGGTAGTTCGCCCGCATAATTTGGCCTGCCCATGTTATTGGTGGTAAATTGAATGACAGTAAACTGTTTTTCCTTACGGTCTTGTAGGTAGCGATCTACGTCGGCGGGAGCGAGGCGAGGAAGCATCCAGGCAGTACAACCCAGCCAGAAAAAGCCGCTACTATCCTCATGTTCTAGAAAATGCCCGTTGTCCGAAACCTGAAGCGCACCGTGGGTCTCCCAGGGTTGGGTGCAACCCAATCTTGCAAAGCAGCATAACAGAACAATTAATTGTATTTTACAATGCATCTGCTAGGAGGTTAGATTGTAGTCCGATTTATTGTCTCGAGATAATACTGTATCTTTTGCTGATAATAAAAATATTTTCTCACAATCTGCCGATAAAGGATTCTTGTTCGAAATCTTTGATTCTTTCTGTAATATGCAACATTTATTCAGCCTTCTGTTCTTCATATTAAGTATTACTAGTCTGGCCCAGCCCATTCAACTCATCGTTCGCAGCGACGATATAGGGTACACCCACGCGGCCAACGAAGCTATTATCGAGACCTACCAAAACGGTATCACTACCTCAGTGGAGGTGATGGTGCCTACGCCTTGGTTTCCCGAGGCGGTCAAAATGTTGAAGGAATATCCTGATCTAGATGTAGGTGTTCACCTGACTCTGACCAGTGAGTGGGAGAACCTGAAGTGGAAACCGCTTACTTCCGCCCCTAGCCTGACGGATGATTTTGGCTACTTCTATCCGATGATCTGGCCGAACGAAAATTATGGTGAAGACCGGGCACTGAAAGCCCAGGATTGGAAACTGGAAGAGATTGAGCAGGAACTACGCGCCCAGATTGAACTAGCTAAACGGGAGATTCCTCAGGTTACGCATGTGACCGGCCACATGGGCTGCACCAATATGGACGAACGAGTGGAAGCTATAGTTAGAAAGCTTACAAAAGAATACGATTTGGCCATCTTTCCTGAAGATTTGGGAGTAAAACGAGCTCGGTACCAAGGGCCTAAAAAGACTAAGGAAGAAAAAATAAGTAGTTTTATTGCTATGCTGGAAAGCCTCACCCCGGGCATCTATCTATTTGTTGACCATCCTGCCTACGACACCCCCGAAATGCAAGCGGTGCATCATGTTGGATATACTGATGTAGCCGCTGATCGTCAAGGAGTTACTGATCTACTGACCAATGAAAAAGTAAAAGAAACCATTAACCAGTTAGGCATCGAACTTATCAGTTACGTTGACCTTATCAAATAGCACTTATCTACTTGGGTGGTTTTTTGGTTGGCAGTATTTACAATAATTTCAGTATGTGATGATTTTAAGGCACTCTTTTTGCCTCATTTTGATTATTAGCAACATTAAATAATCATATCATGCGACCTTACCATATTTTCTATTGGATTATCGGAGCGTTTTTATTGGCAAGCTGTCAGGGTGAACCTGGACTTCCGGGCCCCGTCGGTCCGCGGGGGCCTGAAGGGCCTCCTGGTGTTCCTGGCCCGCTCAGTTTGATGTACGAGATTATCTTTAGCCTGAATGCCGATAATGAATGGCAAGCTATATACGAATTTCCGGCTCAGGATGAAATTTTCTTGGAGGATGTAGTATTAGTGTATCTTCTTTGGGATCAGGTAGAACCTGATGGCGGTGGCGATTTAATTGATGTGTGGAGATTGATGCCAGTGAACTACTTTACTGATAATGGACTACTACAGCTAAACTATGACTTTACGGTAAACGATGTGGCAATCTTCGCCGAAGCGGAGTTTCCGCTTGACCCTGAGCGCGATGCGTTCGAGGATTTCGTGGCCCGCATCGTAGTTGTTCCGGCCGAAGCCTCACCCAACGCCCGCCTCGAGATTAATTACGAAGATTATAATGAAGTAAAAGAGTTGTTGGAATTACCTGACCGGAAAGTAAAGTCTGGTACTCCAGTGCTGAAAGTGCTACGGGCAGACGGTTGATAAAGCCCATTAAAACTAAAACAAAAAAATCCTGATTAACTGAAAAGCCAATCAGGATTTTTTATTTCTAGACGATTTCCGGCGTATCTATCTGCGCAATAGCTTCCTGAATTTCCTGATCGGTGAGCTGATGCTCCTGTAATTTTCCTGATAGATAATCCTCGTAAGCGGCCATATCAAAATTGCCGTGTCCACAAAGGTTAAAGAGAATGGTTTTAGAAGTTCCCTCTTCCTTTGCCCGCTGGGCTTCGGCAATAACTGTAGCAATAGCGTGGTTGGCTTCGGGAGCTGGAATAATGCCTTCGGCTTGAGCAAACTGAATACCGGCTTCAAAGCATTCTAGCTGATGGTGCGCCCGCGCTGCAATCAACTTATCCTTCAATAATTGGCTCACCACCACTCCTGCGCCGTGGTAGCGTAATCCTCCAGCATGAATAGGAGCAGGCACAAAATTATGACCTAATGTATACATGGGTAGCAGGGGTGTCATACCAATGGTATCCCCAAAATCATAGCGGAATACTCCCTTTGTCAGTTTAGGGCAGGAGGCTGGCTCGCTAGCAATACAGCGGATATTCTTTCCCTCTTCCAGATTATAACGCAGAAATGGGAAAGCAATACCCGCAAAGTTTGACCCTCCGCCGAACGGTGAAACCACTACATCAGGAAAATCACCCGCTTTCTCCATCTGAACCGCCGCTTCCTGACCAATTATAGTTTGGTGCATTAGTACATGATTGAGCACACTTCCCAGTGAGTATTTGGTATGCTCGTCGGTAGCTGCTCGCTCCACGGCTTCAGAGATGGCGATACCTAAACTACCTGGTGAGTCGGGGTGCTCAGCCAGTACTTTTTGTCCGGCCTGAGTCTTGTCGCTAGGCGAGGCGATCACACTAGCCCCCCAAGTGTTCATCATAAGCTTACGGTAAGGCTTCTGATTGTAGCTAATCTTTACCATATACACTTCACACTCAATACCAAAATGTTGACAGGCAAAGCTCAACGCACTGCCCCACTGCCCAGCGCCAGTTTCGGTCGTAATGCGTTTTACTCCTTCTTGTTTGTTGTAGTAAGCCTGGGCAATAGCGGTATTGGGCTTATGAGAACCGGAGGGGCTTACTCCTTCGTACTTGTAGTAAATCTTAGCGGGAGTATCTAGTGCTTTTTCTAATCCATAGGCGCGGTAAAGCGGCGTAGGACGCCATAGGGAATTAAGATGTCGAACTTCGTCGGGAATAGTTATCCATTTTTCGGTAGTAACTTCCTGTTGAATTAAACCCATTGGAAATAGTGGCGCTAGCGCCTCGGGACCAATCGGTTCCTGGGTTTGTGGATTAAGTGGGGGAAGAGGTTTGTTAGCCATACTGGCGGTGATATTGTACCACGCCTCAGGCATCTCTGCTTCGGAGAGTAAGAATTTTCTTTGCTTGGTCATGTACTGTAAGAATTTGAAATAATACTTAAGCTTCTAAAATACAAAGTTTTAGAATATTGCTTCAATTCCTGTAACTGAAACCCAAATTATACTAAGTGCTTTTCCAACTGCTCTCTTACCTCGTGGGGTATAGGTATTGATTTTTTGTCTTCGTAGCTGAAATGTACCAGAACTGCCATTCCTCTGGATCTTACTCCACCGTTTTGAGTAATTATCTGCTGAACACGGAATGAGGAATTTCCAATAGCACTCACAGATGTATCTATTGTTACATCTGATTTATAATCTAATTCACCTACGAAATCTATTTCTACTCTAGCTACAATCAACCTCCACTTCTTAGGATCAAGGTCGGGAGTAAATAGTTCAAAAATAGGCCGTCGAGCTTGTTCAAACCATACTGGTACGATAGTATTATTAACATGGCCTAAAGCATCAGTTTCTGAGAAACGAGGAGTAATAATCTCTTGAAACATAGTAGAGATGAGTTTTGACTTTCTTGCGCAATGTACACGTAATTTATTGCTTGATTTAAAAGATTTTCGGAAACTTAATCATAAGGAATGGCGCGGATTATTGCTGATTTAGGCTTCCTTGTACTATCTCGTGAAAAGTATCAAACATTTATTCCGCACATTTTTCGTTATTGCATCAATAAGGGTATTTTGGATTGAAATAACTTCTGCTATAGTGCATTGGTTGTGCTATCAGGCATAGATTCTTTATTCTATGAACCGCTGGAAAGAATATTGGAGTACACTGAAAAAGACGGTAGGTATGCGCTTACTCATCGATACCTACAAGGGCTTTCAGCACGATAATCCCATGCTCTATGGAGCATCCATCGCGTTTTATATGATTTTCTCGCTACCGGCCCTGCTAATCTTTGCGGTGTATATTGCGGGAACTATCTATGAAGAAGCAGCTATCACCGGAACACTGTACTCTCAGATTTCTACTCATGTAGGAGAAGGTATTGCTAAACAAATTCAGAATATTCTACGAAACGCCAATCTTAACGAATCAGGGACAGTAGCTAAGACGATTGGTTTTGCTACGCTGATTTTTAGTGCTACTACCGTATTCGTCAATATCCAGTTAGCATTGAATGAAATTTGGGGGGTGCGAGCCAAGCCCCGCCGAGGTTGGCTCAAATTGATCGTTGACCGACTCTTCTCCTTTATTATTGTAGTGAGCCTGGGGCTAATCCTCATTGCTATGCAAATTATTGATTTGGCCCTAAAAGTATTCGAAGATTTTATATCCGGCTTGCTTTCTGACTATACTGTGTACCTGGTACAGGTGACCTCTTTCTTTATCAGCATTGCTATCGTCACACTGGTTTTTGCGCTGATTTTTAAGTTGTTACCTGATGCTAAGATCCGCTGGCGCGATGTATGGGTGGGTGCTCTGGTGACTACTGTTCTGTTTGTACTGGGAAAAGAGCTAATTGGTGTTTATCTGAGGACTAGCAATCTTTCAACCTCTTACGGAACAGCCGGGTCGCTAGTCATTCTTCTTATTTGGATTTATTATTCATCCGTTATTTTTCTGGTAGGGGCGGAATTCACTAAAGCCTACTCCCACCATATAGGCGATACGATCATTCCTAAAAAGAATGCAGTGCAAGTGATTAAACAGGAAGTTGAGCGAGAAGTAGAAACTGAAAAAATTTCTACGTAGAACGAATAAAATACGCAACTTTTTTTTCGGCTTTACGATTATATGCCTGTTTACATTTTACAATTATGATCACAGTACTTTCATATGCTTTCTTAGCCTTGTATTTAGCCGGAGTGTTATATACAGTAGGTATGTTTTTTCATTTGATGTTGGGGAGGCGCAAAGGCGTAACTACGCCACCTATTAAACATCGTCGGCTGCCAAAGTTTGTTCGAAAAGCAGCCTAACAATAATTATCAGCGGTCTTTTTAAGGCCGCCTTTTTTGTGGTTACAGAGTTTTAGCTAGCTTTACTGTTATAACATTTTTCTTATGTATATCGGTCTTATTCATCTGCACTCTGCACTTCGTTATGTCGTTGTTCTTCTGCTTATTGTGGCCGTTTTAAAGGCATTTGCCGGTTGGTTCGGTAATAAATCCTATACCGAAGGTGACCGAAAATTAGCGCTGTTCACCATGATTTCGGTGCACCTGCAATTGGTTATCGGACTTATCCTGTATTTTATCAGTCCGGTAGTGCAAAGTGCGTTAGCCAATATGGGAGCTGCCATGAAAGACACTGAACTTCGCTTTTGGGCAGTAGAGCATATTGCTACTAATATCATCGGCATTATTCTGATCACTATTGGCTATTCTACCGCTAAACGAGCTTCGGTAGATAAAGCGAAATTTATGCGTACCGCTATATTCTACTTAATCGGCTTCGTCCTGATTATGTCTGCAATTCCTTGGCCCTGGAGCCGGGTAGACCGAGGGTGGTTTTAAGTTAATGACGAATGAATAAAATAATGACTGCGGCCGCCGCCTTTAGGTTTGTGTGGTAGTAAAATTCTAAGAAAGCAGTCGTC
>CAKZYJ010000242.1 GCA_937884755.1 uncultured Flammeovirgaceae bacterium | reverse complement strand
CCCGGTAATAGTCACAAAAGTTTATCTGCTTTTCATCAGAAGTAGTAAATCTGATACACTCGCCTATCCTACTGATAGTACCTTCTTTGACTTGGTAGACTACTGAATCTGAGTTACTAGGGTTATATTTTACAACAACTGACTTTAACTCCTTTTTAGGTGACGGAATAAAAAAGCTAAGCAGAAGAATGGCGATGGCGATAGCAATATATCCACCAATTGGTTTTGTCTTTTTGGTTCTTTCCATGCTATCCTGCCATGATGTAATCTAATGACTTCTTCAAATGTTGATCAACCACATTGAGCTCAGATCCTGATCTTAGCGGGACAGTACCTAGGCAGGTATGGGTGACGTACGCTAATTTTTCAGAACGATTAATTAACTGATCATAGTGCTTTTTATCAAATAGCGTAACCAAACCGCTGGGCGATCCGCCGATATTATATGCTAATAATGCCGTTCCATCCGCAATAATAGCGTAAGTATCTGGGTAGGTGATATAGTCAGTGGTCGCTTGCATGAAGCTTTGTATCTTGTGCAAATAAACGGTCACTAATTCAGGTTCATTATTCCCCATTGAAAGGCGGTCAACTTGCGCTAAGCAAAGGTTACTACCCAATGGGAGTTCCCGTTCAATAATCTTATTGATATAATCTGCCTTACCGTCAGGCAACGCTGGATGATTGTGTCTCGCCTGCATCTTCGTATATATTTTTATAGCCCGAAATGATGGTCTCTACCTCTTGACGAATATTGTCAAAATTCTTTTGAATCATTTCTTCAATTTCATTATCCTCTAATGGTAGCTCACTATCCTTGCCAAAAAACCCTATAAAGTTGGGAATTGGATAAATTTTCTTAAATTTTTTCTCTTTAAACCTAACGTAAAAGTAGGGTTGCTTTTCATCAGTAGTTCTTCCGACAAATTCTCCCTTTCTTAAAGCTTGTACCTCGTTTGAGCGAATGATTGGCTTATCAACGATACTATAGTTTTGACTCATGTTTCCAGTACTCTGTTTCATATAGTTCATACTTTCCCCCTTGGAAACTACTTCACGAGGTTCATAACCAATGCTTTTTGAGATCATCTCTGCGGTACGTGTCGAATTCACCCGACCATAAAATACATTATTCAAATTACCAATGATGCTTTCCGCCTTATCAGCACCATACTGCTCTCTGTACATAGCCAATTCCTGTAAGATCACTGTTATGGCAATTTTGTTGTCTCGAGCAACAGCTGCCAAATGATCCATATCATTCAAATAGAGGGCTGCCGCTTCATCCAGCGTAAGATAGCTTTTGTGTTTATTAGCTACGTTCATCTGTTGCAATGCAACCGTAAATAGGCAGCTGATCACTGGTGCTAAACTCTTACGAATTTTGGGGTCCATACCTATTGAAAGATGAACAGGATTATCTGGATTGTTAATATCTAAGGTAAAGTCACTCGTTGATAGTCTCCAGGCTAATTCCTCTGTATTTAACTTAGTAATTATACCCTGCAAAGTTGATATCTGACCTGCTAACTGACGTTCGGCATTCGTGTCTATAGAGGTTATGATTGTGCGTATTTGTTCATCGCACACCGGCTCGCTCCTGAGCATGGAGAAAACATGTTTATAATCGTGGTAAAGTATCGTATTGATGACGTGTGACAGCGTACACTGCTGAGGATGATTCAATTTATAAAAATAGATAATGGCCGTAAGCCAACGAATTGCGCTAATCGTAAAGAAACCGTCTGGATTTTTTATGGTAGACTTATCAAGATTATTGATGAAGACGGTAGCAAACTCTTCAGCATAATTCATATTCTTTATGTAGGCCGGCTCTAGAATATTCACCCGGTGGCTCTTCCGGACATTATTAAAATCTAATACATACAATGGAAATTTAGCTCGTTTCCCTTCTTCCACTAAGATGGTATGGAGCTCGTTGGTAAGAGCGGGATACTTATAATCAAATATCAGTCCACAGAACCCCTTTTTTACATGACTGATCATCGTTCGCCTTACTATCGATCCTGACTTACCTGATCCCGATCCGGCAACGACCAAGGTATGGCGATAGGGTTCCACATTGTTAATATACCCTCGCCCTCTGGTTGGAAAACTGATCGAGTCTTCCGTATTTAATTTTGGTCTCTTGACAAAACTTGTTGGCTTTTTGGGTAGAATAAATTTAGCCAGGGGCAACCCAACAAAAAACATCAAAAAGCTCACGGGGTAGAAATATTGAAAATTCAGAAAGAAGCGCTCAAAATTTATAAACCACCACCCACCAATATGTGCTAGCAAAAAGCCGAGTACTTGTACCATTACAGGAAAGGGTGTTGCGCCACGTTTTCGGCTGGGTTTATCGTATCGAATCATACTCAGCGAAAGATAAAGTAGTATAACATACCCTGCCACTATCCCTATTCGTAGTATAGGTATCGCCCCTTCTAATAGTTTTAGCGCTTTAAAAGCAAGCCCCTCAATAGTTCCTTCGTAAAAAATTAGCAGATAATAGTCAATGTATAGAAGGCCTATACAAGCGATCATCATGAATAGCAAAAAACCCTGTAGTTGTCGGTTGAATAGCATTTCTTTTTGTTTTAACTAACTTCAATGTTATCCCCGTCTTGACCTTTTTCCTTATGCCTCTTCATTCTTTTCCTTTCGCTAGCCAGCAACAATGTTTCTTTGATTGCCAAAGGACTTCTTGCTGATTTTATCAGGGTACTTAACTGAGCTGATTGAATACGAATAGTATTGAAATTACTTTTTTCAATGGGATATCTATTTTCTAATCGCTTGAAATGCTCACTTGCTTTTTCTACCCTTCCGTTCTCAACAAAGAAGTATGGATCACCAACTGCTTCTCTCCTTTTGTACTTTCCACTCAGTCTAGACAAATTAATAAAAAACACTTTACTGTAGTGATATTTCTCCCCTATGTTCTTTAGTATTTCTGGGTCTATCGCTATATCCGGATGTTCTTTACTCAACCTTTCCACAAAGCGGTCAATTCTTTCTTCATATCTCAACCTTTCCTTACGATCGTATTTATCGTAAAAGCGACGACTCATTGTATCGTGTTCGTAGCCAAACAGTTTTTCAAACGATCTTCCGGATTGTAACTGAAAATTTTTAATATGAAACCGTTTCCGAACCGTTAAGGGGTTTAACGTAATTTTCTGGGCTTTATCTCTGGCACTGACAATTACATGGATGTGTTTATTTAGCCCTGGCTTCCTCTCCCCTACCCTAAATAATTCAGGGTCATACCGCTTCTCATCCCTTCTCTCTGCCCTCTTATGGATTTTCTCTTTTTCATTCTGACTGATACCACCCCGCATCAATTCCCTTTCTCGTTCGCTGAGCAATTCATCCTGTTTTAAATCAATCGCTTTGATTTTCCTATCCTCGTGAATAGCTGCGACCCACACTACATCTTTACTTTCAATCCTACGACCTTTTTTTAGTTTGTAGGTATCAGCATAATGCTGCATCACCATACGGGTATATTGTCTTAGTCGCTTATTGCTATTACCTATATGTCGTAACTCATCCTCTGATGGACTGATTACGATGGAATAAAATTTCGCACCTCCTTTTCTCAGACCCTTTACATTATTGTTTATCATTTCTTTTGCCAAGTTGGGGGTAATATTGCTTCGATCCTGATTAAATAATAAGAGCGTCTTCCCCTCCTCTTTCTTTTCATGCTTTAGATACTCAATCAATGCATCTACCCCTTCTGAATTGTCATAAACTTTTTTCCCATCCTTTTCTGGTTGAATTACTTTTATGTGCATACCTTTTACCTCGACCTTTCTTTTAGGTTCTCATTGATGTATTCCAAAATAGACTTAGTAACATTTTCCTTTTCTTCATCCTTTACTAGTAGCTCAGTGAATTGAGTACTTATGGCTTCCAACCATAGTCTGCTATGGATTACTTCGTGAGCTACATCTTTGATAACGTTTGAATTCATATCCTGCAATTGTTTGAGAATTAAATCCACGCCAGTCCGTAGTTCCAGCTGCAGTTCAACATCATTTTTCGGATCATATTGCTCCGGGTTAATTTGACGGAGCGCAAAAAACTCACAACACTTACTAACGTATTCCTTTTTACTCAGCCCACAGAGCGAAGATTGCTCTGTTACTTTAATATTTAAACGTTCATCACGTAATTCTGTCGTATAACGTTGATTCATTCAGTTTGTATACATTTATATATTGATAATCAATTACTTATAAATTTTACACACCTAATTTAATAAAAAAAGCTATGCTTTTTCAGTCCAATTTACTTAAATTAATGATTTTGATCAAAAATGTTAAATTACTTCTTGCTAAGAAATACTAAATGAAGCAATTTAGAGGCTCTCTGCGCTCTTCAATGTCAAAATCAGGGAATTGTCCACTTCTACCCTTCTGATCGCTGTGAGGCTACTACATGCTTTCAGGTGCAGGCTTTAGCAATTAGAGTCCAGGCAATTGTTATAACAATTTATAGGTATGTATAAAATTTTAAAATTTATTTTAAAGTAGCAATCCAGTAAATAAAATTTAAAAATTAATTTAATTATGCATTTATTTAGAATAGTGGTTCTCCATTAATTCATAAATAGCATATTAGATAATAAGATAAATAGTATTTATAAAAATACTATATTTGGTGAACACAATTTATTCAATTTCAATAAATACATTTTTCATATTTCTTTTATACTGCAATACTGCTTTTTACAATTAAAAAATATATTTGAAAATTTCATTTACAATAAATAAATATTTGAATAAAT
>CAKZYJ010000241.1 GCA_937884755.1 uncultured Flammeovirgaceae bacterium | reverse complement strand
ATTGAAAAAATTATAGCCTTTTGACTTGCTTTATCTTAGAACTTCGGGCGATGGATAATTGAAAGTGAGAAGTTGATTGAGGTTGGAAATTAGAAATTAATAGAAATTGCCTCGCAGAAATTAATTTCCGGACTGAGGTCTCCGGTTTTCGGTCCCGGTGGGGATCGGATGGCCGAAGCCACCGCTCCCGACTTCGTGATCTAAACTAACGTGAACTATGGATTACAACACATCGATGGAGTGTTAGAAGTACTTGACTTTCAATGCTCTGCCCTTAAGCCGGGCGGGCTTTTACTTTTCCATCGATGAAAAGTAAACAAAAATCTAGGAAACCTTGAAACTCGCTTCGCTCAGACACCAAGTTTTCCCCTAAAAACGGCAAACCTAGCCTATTTTAATCCATAGTTCACGTTAAACTAAAGTACGTATTTGGCGAACAGATCGTCTAACACCGCTTCTGGGTTGGAGCACAAACCGGGATGGACTTTGGAGCTTTGGATGATGGTACTGCGGGTGGCGGTCAACCAACGGAACCGGCTGGCTGGATCAAGCTGGGCGATAGGTTGGTTTTTAGCTTTACCTTGGCAGATAGCATCCCAAGCTTCTAAGTACTCTTTCAATTCGGTAGGATCCAACTCTGGCGTAAAAGCCTGTAACCTTAGAGTATCAAGCTGGTATTTCATCCGTAGAAAACGCTGGCCTTTGCAAAAAACAATCACCCCTACGTTGAGGAACTCTTCCCGCTCTACCTTCGGAATGTAGCGAATAAAGGCGTACTCATACACTTGCTTTTCGGGCATCAGCAGCTTCTTTAGCGAGTAAATCAATATTGGACAAGCGAGTAGTTATCACTGACACATAGACCTCTCTTTTCTCTTGCGGACTAACATCCTCTCCTTCTTCTAGTAGCCAGTCATCGGGAATGGTGGCCACAATACCCTGAATAGTTTCGGGAGTAAGAGCTGTCTGAATCTCCTGCGTGGCTGAGTCCAGTTGAGTAGCTCGGTTGAGCAGTACATGATCTTTCACCAGCGGAAAGGTACGCTGAGCGTGTTCCTTCCGGCTATCACAGGAATGATGAAAGTACAAGCTAGCTCCGTGGTCAATCAGCCAAAGTTCCCGGTGCCAGTTCAGCATATTGGTATTCTTGTAGGTACGGTCTACGTTCGCAATGATGCTATCCAGTAGCAGTACTTTAGAAGCCGTAAGCGCGTCGGCTACCGAAACCAGCGGATCGTAGGTGATGGCTCCGGATAGATAGTGTAAGCCCAGGTTCAGGCCTACACTAAATCTCAGTAAATCCTGAATTTCTTCATCCGGTTCGGTTCGGCTAAACGACTCGTCCAGGTTCATGAAGACCAGCTCCGGTACTTTCAATCCAATAGCCCGAGCCAGTTCTCCCCCAATGAGTTCGGCAATCAACGCTTTTTTACCCTGCCCGGCTCCCCGGAATTTTAGTACGTACAGAAACCCATCATCCGCCTCCACAATCGCCGGTAACGACCCGCCTTCTCGGAGTGGTTGCATATACCGCACTACCTCTACGGTTCGTATCTCGGGTTGGTTCATGTGCCCAAGATACTATTTCTGATTATTTTCTTTCTATCCAAACGTAGAGAAAGCTGCTGTATTTTTATAGTGAGGGTTATCGACTAATCTACTTGTCTCGCAACACGGCACACACTGTCGAGCTTGGGTATTAAAGGTTTTTCTGAAGGTATTTTCTGTACTGGGACCTTTCCACTCCTTTACAACTTGTCCGTCAGAGTTTATCATCATATAGACTACTCATCCCATTACCGTAGCCGGGTTGCTACTTCAAGATCACTACCAGTATATTCATGAAGATTAGGGGCGACAGAATGTTACCTACGAAATACTCCGCCGAGTTGCGTTCTATTTTATGTCTGTACTGATTTGTATGTATTCAGGTTTTTGGCCGTTATACATTCTTTTTGGGCATAACTTGTAGTCACAAAATATTTTGGAGATTCAATTCCCCAAACTACTTTGGCTTTTTTCAGCGATTTCAATAGATAGCTATCGAGAGCGTCACTACTGACAATTTCTCTTCTCTCAGCTAATCTCCTCGGGAGAGAAAACCTATCCCAAAAAACAACCTTTCCTTCAGCCACTAAATTCTGTGCTTTCAGGAAAGCTTCTTTTGAACCATCTATAATACGGTAACTTATAAACTCATAGTCTGAACTTAATATTTTCTTACTCCATTTAGCAATCTGCTCACTTTCTTTCAGTTGTCTGATACACTGTAGATAATAGCCTAAGGGTTTATTTTTATTTTTTCTCAGCCTGCTACTCGCTCCGTTGATATTAATTGTACAAAGTCCTTCTATAAGACTTGATGCATCAGAAAGGGGGAACCAAATAGAGTCTTGACTCGCAATATACTTGATTCGACTGTCTCCTAGTTTTTGAATATCTTCAACAATAAACTTGGCATCCAATGAAGGTGGTAACGTTCCCCAAGGAGATTTAAGACAGCTAAACAACCAAATTACATCACCAGACTTTATTCTAGATGCAGGTCCCTGACTTCTTCTGGTTATATGATATTTTGGACGCTCGAATCCATCATTCAAATCTTGAACTTCAGCATAGAATGGGCTGTCTAATTCTTTGGGGAAACGAATTTTAACGTTGCGCTTCAAGTAATGAATATAATGATTGGTCATATCTTAATATCAGCTAACAAATTGATAATGGTAGGTAATGGAGACTAATTCCCATTATTTTTTCTATATCTACCCAAATCTATAGAAAATTGCTAAACTTTAATAGAGAGGGCCATCACCTAATCTACTCGTCCCTCAGCACCATAGCCGGGTTGGCCGAGGTACTGCGGCGGGTTTGCCAGCCGATGGTAGCTAGTAGCAGTAGTCCGATGAAGACCATCGTGAGCAGGTACCACAGTGCTGAAATATCTACCCGGTAGGCAAAGCTTTGCAACCAGCGGCTTACGGCTAGATAGCTCAACGGTACGGCAGTAATTCCTCCTAACAGTAGCACCAGTGCGTATTCCTTGCTAATCAGGCGAATGAGAGAAGTTAGGTCAGCGCCTAATACCCGGCGGATGGCTAGTTCGCGGGTTCGGGTTCTCAGGGCATAGGCCACGAGGCTAAACAATCCCAGAAAGGCAATCACAATGGCTAGCCCGCTGAAGGTAGCCAGGAGCTGAAGCTGAACGTGCTCCTGAGTGTACAATCGCTCAAACAGCTCATTCAGAAAGTGGTACTCCATCGGGTAAGTAGGGGACAGATCGTTCCAAACGGCTTGGATATTTTCCAGGGTTTGCGACAGCCCGGCGGTTTCTACTTTAATCAGAAAGGTGCGTAGCCAAATAGGCTCATAGACCATCACGGTAGGGTCTACCTCGTTCTTCAGGGTTTCCTGATGGAAGTCCTTTACCACGCCGGTAATCGGTCCGTAAGCGTAGCGAAGATTTCCCACTGCCCAACTAATGTTTTGCCCTAGGGCCTCTTCGGGCGACGACCAACCGAGTTGGCGCATAGCGGTTTCGTTGATGAGGTAACGAGCCGGTCGCTTAAACAGCCACTCAGCAATAGACTCATCTTCTTGCTGTTCGGAGAAAGCCGAGGGCGGAATCTGATCGTAGCGATCTTCACCGGCCAGCAACTCAATATCCATAAGCTCGGTAAACCCAGGGGCTACCACCTGCATATCCATAATGGGGGCCTGCTCAGGATCGTCGTTCACTCCTTCTACCAGCACCGGTCCGGCATCCCGGATTTCGCGGGAGGGCACTTCCATACAGGCCGCCACCTGCTGTACTCCGGCTAAGGGAGCCACCTGGTCGCGAAAGGCCGGATAGCGTTCGGTAACTGAATTGGGCACATTGGGGATTGCTAGAATCTGTTCGGTTTCCATGCCCAAATTCTTCTGCTGAATGTACGTAAACTGATCGTAGGCCACCAATGCGCTGGCTACCAGCAAAATAGACACTCCAAACTGCACCGCTACCATCAGCCGCTTTACGCTGAAGCCACCTCGGCGAGCGGAGAGCGCGAAAGCCGTCTTTTGTTTAATCGCCTCCAGTACCCGAAACGAACGAAGGATCACCGCCGGGTATAGCCCGGCTAGCAAGCCGCTCAGCACCGCTACGGCAATTAAGCCTAACCCGAACCAACCTATCGGCAGCAGAAAGTCAGCCCCGGTAAGTTGGTGGAAGTAGGAGAACAGAAAATAAGCGGAGATACCCGCCAGCAGCATGGCCAGCAGGGTGTAGCCTACCGACTCAAACCAGGCATGGCTCATGATGTACCGTTGGTTGGCTCCCAGCACCGTGCGGATACCCACTTCCTGCGAGCGCCCCATTGCCAGGGCACTGCTGAGGTTTACGTAGTTGATCAGCGCCACCATCAGAATGAACAGCCCAACGAAAAAGAAAATCGTGACGTACAGTTGGTTTCCGTTAGGAACAATCTCCCGCGCCAGATTCGACTTTAGATGATTATC
>CAKZYJ010000240.1 GCA_937884755.1 uncultured Flammeovirgaceae bacterium | reverse complement strand
AAAGAACGGGGGTTTTTGACCCAATCCGAGCTTCAGCGCATTGAAGAAAAGGAATGTCGTATTGAGCGACTGGATCAAACCCGTGATATATTTATCTTCAGTTGTTATACTGGATTATCCTACGCCGAAGTGTACGATCTGGTTCCTGATCATATCGTTACCGGCTTAGACGGAAAATTGTGGATACACGGCCAGCGTAGGAAGTCCAAAGAATTCTTTAAAGTGCCCTTACTGCCTAAGGCCAAAGTTATTGTGGAAAAATACCGGAATCATCCCTTAGCTCAAGCCAATGGAAAGGTGCTACCAGTCTATACCAACCAGAAAACGAATGCTTACCGCAAAGAGATTGCCTTCTTGTGTGAAGTACCTAAAAACCTCACGCTTCACTTAGCCCGGCATACCTTTGCTACCACCGTAACGCTTTCCAATGGTGTACCCATTGAGTCAGTCAGCAAAATGTTAGGGCATACCAGCTTACGGACTACCCAGGTTTATGCGAAAGTGGTAGAGCAAAAGCTTAGTCAAGATATGGGCCAACTGGAAGAAGTACTTGCTATCAAGCACAACCACCGAAATAGGAGAGAAATCTCCTGAATTTTCAAAGTGTCAGGTAGGACAGCTTCTAATACCAGCCCATTCATATGAAAATGACAATAACGAAAGCTATTTGACTGGGTAGGTCAGTGGAAAATAGTAGTTAGCTACGAATGAAAAATATCGGTTGGTAGTCAAGCAGATTTACGGTAATACAGCTTCTTAGCCATTTAGTTAATTCTCGTAACTGTTAACGACCAGCACACTTTGTATCCGTTAACATCCACGCCCCTTGTTTTAGATGATCGTAGCCGCCTACTACCCGAGAAAACTCGGGTAGTAATCCACTCATTTCCACTTACTAGTGTCAATAAAGTAACTGATAGAAAATACACTGCTTGTAACAAATAGCATGAATCGATGACAGATTACTAAAGAAGTCTAGTACAGACTCATTTCGGTATCATTTGTGAATCACCTTTCCATTTGCAGATGCGAAGAGGAGCGTTGTTGCTGCTGTTTTTTCTTATCCTTCTCGGCATCTGGATGCACTACTTCCTCACTCATTCCTAACGAATGCTTTCCCAAATGCAAAAAAGTTCTTTCAGGAAAGGCCAGAGGTTCGTCTTTGCCCGTTTCTAGCATCTGATAGGGATTGTTGACCAGCTTTCCCTGCTGATAGCGTTGTGTCAGATGGTGCAAACGAAAGAAAAAGCCTTTGCCATAGTTTTGCTCATCAGCGATAGATAAGACCTTGTTTTCATCTAGTTTCCAGTGTCCCGTGAAGTACTGATTGAGGTAAGCTACTTTGTAGCGAATGCGTTCCTGATGCCGAAGCTGGGTTGCCTCGGGCATACCGGCAGTAAGCTTCTTAGAAGTGGTCTGCTGCTGGTAGTCAAATAGCTGTTGAAACGTTTTGCCGTTTTGCACCTGCCAGTCTTTAAAAGTAAAGTGGCTTTTCCAGCCTTTGGGGTTCAGGCGGTGATGCCTATTTCTATCTTGGCCACTCACCAGAATATGCACATGGGTATGACAGCCCTTTTTGATAGTCCCCTTGTGCTCTCCTTCTTTTTCGGTTCGCTCGTGGTGAATGGTGGCATACCAGATTACCTCTGAGGGTGCTAATGACTGCTCATCTTTAAGCCGGAAGTTCTCTTCGTAGTTTTTCATGACTGCTCGAGTATAATCTTGTAGTTTGGTTGAGTCATTCTTCAAATGCGCTAATTCAGCCTGCGAGGGAGATATGACCAGCGAATAAAACTTTTCCTGTTCTTTTCGTAAGCCCTTCGCATTCTGATCAATCACCGTTTTTACTTCTTCCAGCGGTATTTCCTTGCGATCTAGGTCAAAGAACTGTACGGTTGCATCGCGGGCTTTGGCATCATGGCCTAAGTAGCTGACTGTTTTCTGACAAGAGCCTCGGTTAGCAAACACAAAGCGACCGTCTCGTCTGGGGTCAATGATTTTGGTGTGCATGCTTTTTTGGGTTTGGAAATTGGGGGTTAGGAATTAGTTTTTTTGGTAGTAGTAGCATGAGATTGAGAGGTAAGTTTTGTAGCACTCAGTTGTTCAGTTACTTTGCGTAAACGTTGAGTGAGGTACTGCTGGTCTTGCTGCTGAAGAGCCAGCAAGCTCTTCTCATCTTCAGTGAGCAGTCGCAGTAAATGATTCACCGATAGCTCGCCCATGATGCGGGCTTTGCTGGCTTCAGTATGGATGGTTTTCAAGATTTGCTGTTCTTGAAAAACTATCAGTGAAGAAATACGATCCACCGCTAACCGAAGCAGATGAGCGAATTCCTCAGTCTGACCAGCCTGATACTTTCTGGGATCTATTTTGCGGGCGATGAAGAACTCACCTGCTGCTTCCAGATATTCTTTGTAGGAAATCTTAAGCCTTCGGGTTTCTTGGTCTAAACACTGATGAAAAGCATGGGAGACATTGATTTTTTTTGAAGTACTCATGGTAAAGAACTTTTTTAGGTTTGATAATCAATCAGTTACAAAGTAGAAGTAACTGAGCTAAAAACTAGATGGGTGTAAGTTGCTGAATAACAGGGGATTAGAAAGGTACTTGTAAGATCCCATCTCGCTGGCTTTTTTGGCAAAGATGCTACCTGTACCAATCCTGGACATTGTAGGAAAAGGCAATTAGGTTGCCCATTTTGGGCGGGTGGAAATGAGTTTTGTTTTGCCGGACAAATGATTTGGTTCATCGTGAAGCAGGATTTTAGCTTTAGGAAAAAGTTAGTGGTTAGTGCTAGCTTAGTAACCGCCATTTTAGTAGATAACAGGATCGATAAAACTCTCACGCTCTTCAGCAGTAGGAGTGACATTTTCAACGCTTGATACTTGTCCACCCAACAAGCCTGTATCTCACCTTGATGAGTAGTTTTGATTTCATTAGTTGCCTTCGATGAAATCGTAAGAGGGGTACTATCTACTCGATCATTATAATCGATAAATTTATTAATAAGGAGTAAAGGCGATTTGCAATCGATGAAAACGTAAGAGGGGGGCGATGGATTCGGAAGACCTATTACGATTTTACCGATAACCTCTTCCGATTTCACACAATAGGGGGGAGCCCCTTTTAGTGGGTTTAACGAGATGATTTTTAGCAGCTTTTCTAGGGCTTGATGAAGCCAATATTGCGCTTCATCCTGATGGTATATTTGGTTCAGTCCTACCAAGAATTTTTTCTTTTTTGTACCGTAGAACAAGCTCGAGGATTGGCTACCTATCCAGTAGTAGGCAAAGTGATAATGATGTGGTTTAATGCCCCCATAGAGTAAGAAAGTGTGGGTACACAGAAGATAATTGTAGCACACTGTAGTAGTCAGATTGGATAGAAAAGTCGGGGGTTTCATAGGGTGAAGATGTGATGAAGAATAGGACTGGTTAATTTAGATTGATGTTTTTACGAACTAATTTTATGGGTAACTGTAGCAATACTCCTTTCTCACTTCGGCACAAATAGCAGTTGTGATCTTTCCCTTTTCTAAACAGGAAATAGCGTTTCTAGAAATAGATGAAGCTTGATATTTATATGTTAATCAAGTCATTATTATATATAATAACGACAGGGTTTCTTAGCAGAAGTACCCCAATATACATGATGGATAGCTATTTTCCAGGGGAAATTTTCATCCTATTTTTTAGCTTGAAAAGGGCTATTTTGTCCCCTTTTGATATGATTTGATACACGTTGGTAAAAAGGGAAACGAAGTTACTCACCCAAAACCCAGTAAAACGCACCATTATAAATGACAATTTTTCGTCAAGTTTTTGGCTATACCGCAGTTGACCTTTCCCCCATAAGAAAAAAAGGGGCATCCACCACCGCTGCCAGCCTTCCCCCACATGGGCACCGCAACCCACCGAGTCAAACGGTCAAGGGCGGACGAAGAATGAGGATGGTATTACTTCCCTTGAGGGTTTGAAACGAGGTGGGTTAACTTGGCAAGGATGGAAGGTGGTGGATGGTGCTGTGGCTCTTGAAAGAATGTTTTTATTCTATAAACTACTATGATGTACTTGATCCAAGATTCAAGGGTAGATACGGCCAGTTAGTGTTTCAGCCGGGGATCAAAGTAGGCATCCTCCACCTCCATAATGTTCAGCTTTTCGTGCCAGGAATGTAAGGGGTTGAAAAGGTAGTTGTATTCCGTTGGTGATTGGGCCGAAGGTATCCGTATAATCCAATCTGCCCCGTCCTTCAGTCATCGTTCAGTGATTTGACTTAACTGCACGGGGTACGGGTAGTGATGCCAGCCTTGGGGTAGCTGTTTTTCCTCTACGTTTTGCGTGGGGGTATCGTCAGGAAACTCCAAGGTAATCAATGTCATACTTAGGGGGGGGCAAGCCGTTAGCTAGTACTTTCATCGTTCACGATGGATTTAGCCAGTGAAATACTAGACGAGGTATATAGAATTCGGGTACTTTTATAATGCCAACGCCTTGCCACGTACAATCCACCCGTTCCCTGAAGATCACGGATACCTCGCTGACTGCCAATTCGGTAGACAAGCATATGAATCTACTATGAGTAAATACCCTACTCTAACCGTAACAGTACTTCCTGAACGTGAGAGCGCCCTAATGGAGTGGCCAGTAACGCTAATGGGATTTGCCCTCCTAAGGCTGGAATTTCACTCGTCAGCCAAGTGCCTAATTCGTTCTCATCTTCAAAAACTTTCATGCCTTGCGACCAGAGTTCAGCCAGTTGCAAAACGATCTGAGATTCTATTTACGACATGCGTTTATCCGAGCGATAACGCCGTTGCAACATACTCTCTGACATTCCCACAAGTCCACTCATTTCACGATTGCTAATCTGTAGCTCTCTTTGCAGTTGCTTAAGGGCTTTGATAGGAAGACCGTTTTTAGAAAAGGGTAATAGATCTAACGTAGAACGTATTTACTTAAGATCTTTGACAGAAAGGGCAAGTACATCTTTTAGATACGATAGCGGGCCGGCACTTAACGGAATAACGGGTTGATGTATATTCATTTGATTAATTTAATACAGTCATCTGACTGTTTATTACTTAACGCTTATCGTATCTCACAAGATACCAATTAGATACAATTTTTAATAGTTATTTTATCCAATTTACTCATTTAAAATCAAACTATTTAAGATGAATAATTCGGAAATAGTTACCATAGTATGCTGAAATACTGAAGTTAATTGATGCAAACGAACAACGTTTAAATCAAAGTCCACTGATTTTACTGATATTATAATCTGCTGTAAATCGGCAGGTCACAGTGAAATCGAAATCAGTGGTCTACGGTTTAGACACAGCCTTTTTGCATTAATCTATTGCATATTGAAGGTACGGAAAAATACTTACTGTGCTAGGTATTCTACACAAAAATTGAATTTGATAATCTATAAAGGTCATAAAGGAACAAACGGCCAATCGAGATTGTTAAATAAAATAAACATTATAAATTATTTTTATTAATTGCTTGTTTTACAATTAACCAATTACTACAATTGATTAATCATATGGTATCCTATACCAGTAGAACTATTTAATCCTAAAACTTCTTCACCTATGCAAACCGGACAAATCAATGTGACAGCGGAAAATATTTTTCCAATTATTAAAAAGTTTCTTTATACCGATCAAGAGATATTTCTCCGTGAGTTGGTTTCAAATGCTATTGATGCCATACAAAAACTCAATGTCTTGTCGTCTTTAGGGCAATTTAAAGGTGAGCTAGGTGATCTGAAGGTTGAGATATCCTCAGATGATGAAAAGAATACTATATCCATTAAGGATAATGGTATCGGGATGACATATGATGAGATAGATAAATACATTAATCAAATTGCTTTTTCCAGTGCTGAAGAATTCTTAGAGAAGTTCAAAGACAAAGGGGATGCCAGTAAAATTATTGGAAAATTTGGTTTAGGATTTTATTCCTCCTTTTTAGTGGCTGACAAAGTAGAGATTTTTACTAAAACCTATAAAAAGGGTAAAGGCACCAAGGCTGTTAAATGGGAGTGTGAGGGGACGCCAGAATATAATATTACCGAGGTTGAGAAGAAAGAAAGAGGAACTGAAGTTGTTTTGCAT
>CAKZYJ010000239.1 GCA_937884755.1 uncultured Flammeovirgaceae bacterium | reverse complement strand
AATTATCTATCAGTACTTGAGTTTCTATTATTTCAGTGGAAGAGGTAAGCCCGATACCACGAATACCGCCTTATCTGCCCTTTCAGCAATGAATTGGTTCATCCAGCCTTGCAATTCCACAAATTTACGACCCATATGGCTTTCGGCATGTACTCCCATTCCAATTTCATTGGAAATAATAATGAGAGTAGCCTCTTGCTGGAATAATTGCGTTAATTCCTGTTTTCCCTGATGCAAGCAAGCGTCAATATCTTGCTCCAGGTCTACAAACCAGTTCGTCAGCCATAAAGTAACACAATCTAAGACTACCACCCGCCCCGAGACATTCAGCTTGCCAATTGATTTTTCTTCCTCCCAGGTTTCCCAACGCTGGTCTCGCTCGTCCTGATGACGCTCAACTCTTTTTTCAAAATCAGGGTCCCACTTCCGGGAAGTAGCTAAGTAGACGGGCTGGTCAGACAATCCCAGTGCTAGGTCCATCGCGTAACGACTTTTACCAGACCTTTCCCCTCCGGATATGTAGTAGATCAAAATCGGTTATAAGTTAAAGTGACCATATGAGGCAACCGCCAATGAGTAAGAATAATGCGATTTACTGATATTTACAAAGAGGAGCATAAAAAATCATGCGAGCTTTTGTCAGTGTGCTTTCTATTGAGGAATAGAATATACTTGGTTATGTCAGCAAAAACGGATGGATTTTATGATTATCGCTAAAATCCATCGCTATTTTTTGCTAAGACTGAAAACTTTACGGTAGTCTCTGCCGCGCGGTCGGCCCGACCGGATCTCGTCACCCAGTGTAGGTCGCTCCATATCTCACCAGGCCAGAATAGGACTTACCTATATTTCGTTGAATGTGAAGATTCACGAACATACTTATATAGAGTAGATCGGGAAATTCCGACAATATCCAGTATTTCAGCAATAGAATGCTCTTTCTCATAGTACAGCTTCACAGCTAACTTGCGCTTCTTCTCATCTAAGGCTGGTGGCCGTCCCCCCTGTCGTCCTCGGGCCCGGGCAGCTTGTAAGCCAGCCATCGTTCGTTCACGAATTAAGTTACGTTCAAATTCAGCCAAAGCCCCGAACATATGAAAGATTAACTTTCCTCCCGGAGTAGCGGTATCAATGGACTCTTGCAAACTTTTGAATGCAATACCTCTTTCGTCGAGCCAATTGATCCAATCAATGAGGTCGCGTAACGATCTACCTAAACGATCCAGTCGCCAAACCGTCAGGGTATCTCCTTTTCGTAACTGATCCTTCAGACTAGCCAGACCCGGACGTTCAGCTCGGGCTCCTGAGATGGTATCTTCAACAATACGTTCACAACCCGCCGCTCGCAGGGCATCTTTTTGTAAGTCTAGATTTTGTTCCGCCGTCGATATCCGGGCATAGCCAATCTGCATAGTTACTCCTTCTATATATAGGGTGAAGCGATAATCGGTAAAAATGTGCGAAAAGTCTAGTAATAAGTAGCGTTTTCGCACGTAGAATTTCGCACAGTGTTTTCGCATTCCAGGAAGCCTATATAGATAATTAATTAAGGTGTGATTGGGCAAGTGCTAAAAACGTTCGTTTTTAAGACAATAGCGAATATTTCGGATGGAGATATAAAGGCAACAGATATTCCATCCTTCACGACTGTTCTGCATAACCATCTCACTCTATTGACTTAGATGTTTATAGAGATGTTCTGCCTGCACTAATTTAGCAAGCTGGGCAGTATCGTTCTTTAGTTCTTTTAATGCTTTTTGTAGAGGCCGATCTTTCGCTGCTTGCTCAGATAGTGCCTCATTGACCAGCGTTAGATTAATGGCAATCCTATCAATACAATCCTGTTCTGCTTGTTCTCGGACTCGTTCAGCATTCCACTGTTTCTTCGTTTCAAGCTGCGCCCAACAGCGAGCAGCCATCATTACCTCATCGGGAATGGCTCGTAGCTCCTCAAACGTATTATTTCCTTCGCGGTAACCGTCCTGTATATCAAAGAATTCTTGATAGTGTGCCACCCATTCGTCAGAAAGGTTGTAACCTTTGTTCTTAATGTACGAAAGAGGCTTCTTAAGCCATACGGCCAGATCTTGCTGAAACGCTTCTTCTTCCTGATTAGGGGTGTTATACATATCTTAGCATTAAAAGGCTTACTAATATACTAATTCAGGTAGCCAAAATAAGAATGTCCTGAAGACAGAAGCAAATTGACTGCTTGGTGGAGTATTTCATCTCACTGGGATGAAGAGAAAACAGGTAAGCAAATCGTAGACCTTTAATTTCACGCCCGATTATTTGTAAGAATGGAAGTCCGTAGAAATCGACCCAGGCATTGAAGCCCCTCTGGTGACAGTACATCCCTGAATAGCGTTGACCGTTTTAGACATTGGTTTCATAGTCAAAAATAGTAATTATCGGTCTTTGTTCTTTAGAAAGCAAAACCCAGTACTGCTCAAAAGTCACCGGACTCATCCTTAACAGATAATTGTGCGACCGATATTCATTATAGTGCTTACCCGCTCTTTACCATCTGATTACACTGATCTAATTGTGCAATTTGTGCAATTAATAGGCAATAACTAACCTAACAGAAGTCGATTGGTTCTAGAATAAGGTAGCTATTATAATCATCCGTGTTAGTAATACTTTGATAGATGGGCTAACTTATACAAAAACAACCTGACTTGAAATGCCCCGTCTCCATGTCCTTTCCGATACCGAAGCGGATCGCTTTGCCCAACCACCAATGTTCAATGCTGTTCAGCGTAAGAAATATTTCTATGTTTCTGCGGGAATCCACGAGTTGTTGCAACCACTTCGTAAACCTTGGACCAAGGTTGGCTTCTTGCTACAGTGGGGCTACTTTCACTATGCAGGTCGTTTCTTCTCGGTAGATCGTTTCCAAGAGCAGGACATCCAGTTCATCATCCGTCAGATGAACGTATCTATTACCCCAGAAACTTTCCGAGCGAACTATCCGAGCGCGGTAGTCTATCAGCATCGCTCAGTTATTTTAGACAAATGGGGCTATCACAGTTTTGAGAGCAGAAAAGGAGAGTTTGACTATGAACTAGGACGATTAGTCGCCAAACGTCTGAGACCCAAACAGATTTTCTATCAGATGACCAACTATCTTAAAGCTCATCGTATCGTTCTACCTACAGCCCACTTTTTAGTCAATGCAATCACCTATGCCTTTCGGCACTTTGAAGACAGACTGCGAGATAGCTTGCGTGAAAATCTTCAGGATGAGGACAGCGCTTTATTAAAGGAGTTGCTAGAAGATATGGCTTCAGAAAGTTCGCGTATTTATCAGATTAGCCGACTGAAGAGGATCAATCAGAAAATACAACCCTCTCGGGTTCGCGCCAGCTTAGAGGACTTCTCCTATATAAAGGAGTTGTTTTTTCGGCTGCTACCCATTGTAGAGCGAATTCAGTTTCCGGAAGGGGTTATGAGCCAGGACGTTATTCACTATCACGCCCAGTGGACGATCAGGGCCACCACGTTCCAGCTTCAGCAGATTAGCGATCCGTATATGCAATACCTACACTTACTTTCTTTTATTCACTTTCAGTTCTATACCTATCAAGATAGTCTTATAGAAGTACTAAAATCTTCGGTGCAATCGAGTTTAAATCAAGCTGAAAGGGAACAGAAAGAACGCTACTTTGCCTCGCGTCGAGCCAAAAACCGGGCAATTCGTAGCGTCACCCGGTCACGTCGTCGCTACAAAGAACAGTGGGAAGAAGCGAAGGAGATTATCCAGTCTGAGGAACTTGCGGATGACGAAAAAATCATCTTGCTTCAAGAGCTCGTAGAAGCAGAGACTGAGCAGGACGACGATCTCCGTACCGATCAAGACGCTGAGGCTTTAGAAAAAGAAATTAGTCCGGTTACCCAGCAGCGCGAATACTACGATATTGTGGAAGGCAACTTCCGTAAACTCAATAATCGGGTCGGGCGATTGCTTCAGATGATTGTCTTTGATCAACCCTCATCTGTCCCAATGATCTTTGAGGCTTGGCAGTACTTCGTAGACAAGCAAGGTAAAATTGGTGCCCGGGCACCGACCGGGTTTTTAACAGAAGAAGAACTTCGCTACGTCTACACTGAAGAGGGAGGCCTTCGGCCAGCCCTCTATAAGATGCTACTATTCTCCCACATAGCGGATGCTATCAAAGCGGGCCGGTTGAATGCTTCGTATTCCTATCGGCACCGGGCAGTTGATGATTACTTTCTACTGGCCAGTAATTGGCACGATAATCACGACCAGCTGCTGGATCAAAGTGGGTTAAGCCCGGCTACTGAGAGTAAAGCTTGGCTAGAACGAATTTATCAGCAGTTACATGAACAATTTCAACGTACAAATCTGCATATAAAGCAAGAGCTGAACACTCACCTTCGGTTTACCCAAGGCAAGCCCCCAACGCATCAGACTATTATTTTACATACCCCGCCTGTAGAAAAGATTGACACGGATTCGCTTTCCACCTTGTTTGCTGATCAGAAATATACTTCCGTACTGGATGTACTCTACGAGGTACACCAAACGATAGGATACCTAGACTGCTTTCAGCATTATAACTTGAAATACAAAAAGCAGCGTCCGGTACCCGAGTTATTCATTGCCGCTATCATTGGCTACGGATGCAATGTGGGTATTCGCAAAGTAGCCCGAATCTCTAAAGGCATTCCGGCTAACCAGCTGGAAAACGTGGCCAACTGGTACTTTACAGTAGAGAATATTCAGGCGGCCAATCAACGGCTGGTAGAGATGATTGACCAAGTACCCTTGTCAGATATCTACCGCAAGAAAGAAAATGAGATGCATACTGCTAGTGATGGGCAGAAGTTTGGAATGCACGGGCATTCACTGAATGCCAACTATTCCTTTAAGTACTTCGGTAGTGGCAGGGGAGTTTCGGTCTATAGTTTTGCTGATGAACGTAGTGCTACGTTTCACTCTACCGTGAT
>CAKZYJ010000238.1 GCA_937884755.1 uncultured Flammeovirgaceae bacterium | reverse complement strand
TCCACTTGTACTGAATGGCCGTGCGGGTCAGCTTCACGTATCTTTTGGTGAATTTGTCAAAACCGGTGTCAAACTGTTGTAACCCTTTGGTACCAATGGCTTTTGCTTTCTGGACTCGCTCAGACGTTTGAATCTTGTGAACTACACCACTCTGACTGCTTTTTTTCTTCGTCGGTTGTTCTAAACTTTCTTGTTTCTCTTGGTTTTTTTTCTGGTAGAGCAGCATAAACATTACTGGTCCCAACGTGAGGGCGATAACAGCCGAAATAACTACGGCAATGATAATGGTATAGGCAAACTCCAGGTAGAAGACCCCCACCGGACCTTCCAGAAAACCAACTGGCAAAAATACGGCGGCAATCACCATAGTAATGGAAACAATGGCGCTAGTGATCTCCGTTAATGCATCGTTCACTGCCTCTCGGGCACTTATGTGATAGTGCTGCATTTTCTCGAAAATGGCTTCCACTACTACTATCGCGTTGTCCACCACAATTCCGATCGATAGTACGATAGAGAACATACTGAGCACATTCATAGATACTCCCACCAGTGAAAGAAAAAAGAATGTACCAATCAATGAAACCGGAATGGTGATAGCCGTAATGAAAGTCGCTTTAAAATCTTGCAAGAAGATAAATACTACCAAAAACACCAGTATAAAGGCTTCAATCAGGGTTTGCTGTACGTGACTCATCGACTCATCGATCTGGTCACGCACACTGTAGGTGATCTCATAGTCAATGCCCTCGGGGAAAATCCGGGATTGTTCTTCTAGAATTTGTCGAACCTGTTTGTCTATTTCTACCGCATTAGCACCGCTTTGCTGAACGATGTCGATGGTTACGGAAGAACGACCGTCCAACCGGTTCTGACTGGTATAGTTAGAAGCTCCGAACTCAATTCGGGCCACATCCCTTAGGTGTAGTTGCAGCCCATTGTCTTCTGTTTTTATGACAATATTTTCGTATTCTTCCGGCTCGCTAAACCTACCGCTATGCTTTAGGGCAATTTCGAATACTTCATCAGAATTTTCCCCGAATTTTCCTGGCGCAGCTTCAAAACTTTGATCTCGGATTTGCTGGTACACGTCTCGGGGAGTGAGACCGTAAACAGCAAGTCTTTCCGGGTTGAGCCAGATCCGCATGGCATAGTCTCGTGACCGCAGAATAGCCGCCTCGGCCAGTCCGGGAATACGTTTCAGTTCTCGACGGACATTAATTCGGGTGTAGGCATTCAGAAAGGTTTCGTCGTAGGGGGAGTTTTCTTCATTAGCGAAGATATTAATCGTCATCAGCGTCCCCTTCATCCGCTTCAGCACAGTGATACCGGACTCGACCACTTCGGGCGGAATCTGCTGTATTACTTTAGAAATACGGTTCTGAATATCTACTGCGGCCAGGTCGGGGTCAGTACCTGGTTCAAAGTAAATGGAGACCCTCCCTCTACCGGAATTAGTAGCCGTAGAGCGAGCGTAGGTCATATTCTCAGTACCGTTAATAGCTTCTTCAATGGGCAGTAGCACTGATTTAGCTACCGTTTCGGCACTACCTCCGGGGTAGTATACCTGCACACTCACGCTCGGTGGAGCAATTTCGGGAAATCGTTCCACCGGAAGCTGAAATATACTAGCTGTGCCAGCTAATACTAGAACTATGGATATTACCAGTGTTAATACTGGCCTGTCTATAATTTTCTTTAGCATAATATTTTATGATTACTAAAAATATTAAATGCGTATGTGGGCACTAAGCGCCTAGAATCTGAAAAGTTGAACCAAACCAGGGGCTAGATACCAGATGTTAAATGAATTGAACTTAGAATTGCAGAAGATAGCAGGCAGTTGTATTGAGTAACATTGATTATCTTTATCAACATTGCTTAAACGCCAATTTCCGAATTGAGCTGGATGAGAGCCTAATAAACATTTTGGATTAAGAAAATCAGGTAACAGTCGAGCTAATTTATTCTCAACAACATGCGAGAATTTAACTGGGTAATCTGCCATCTTCCATCTCTGGAGGCAAGTTAGATTAGTAGGAGTCATGGTAGTTTAAACAATAGAAGCGACGCAAAAAAATACAACCACAGTAACCACTCAGTTATGTGATGTGCTGAGTGTAATAACCATCAAGTAGGTAGCTGTTCACAGTTACCTGCTTGATGACCTCTGTATCTTTAAAGGTTAGAACCTGATTCCTTGGTTGGGTCAACCATAGTAGCGGTGGTATTTTCTAATACCAAACTACCCACCTGCATTGGGTTTACTTTTACTCCGTTTGTCAATTTATTTAGGCCTGACACAACAATTTTATCCTTTGGATTAAGTGTTTCTCCACTGACAATGTACTTCTTACCAGTTCTACCATCAATCTTAATTTCCCGGCGTACTACAGTGCTATCTTCTGCTTGGAATTCGAACACAAACCGCTTATCCTGAATAGCAGTAGTAGCTCCCTGAGGAATTAAAATTGCATTCGGATAGATCTGCTCCATAATGATTTTTCCGGTACTTCCCGAGCGTAATAAAGTATCTGGATTCTCAAATTTGGCCCGAAGGTTAATTGAACCAGTAGACTTATCAATCTGGCCGGAGTTGGCATCAATAATTCCTGCTTTTTCGTATTCCGACCCATCAGATAATACCAACTTCACTTCGCTGTTCATTTTCTTCGAGGTAGAGTCACCCTTCATTCGCTCGTAATAGAGATAATCAGATTCACTCATAGAAAAATATACGTAAACATCTTCAACATTCGAGAGAACAGTCAGCGGCTCATTATCGGTTTTCTTTACTAGATTACCTACTGATTTAGGTATGCGTCCCATAAACCCACTTACGGGGGCTTTAATGGTGGTAAATTCAAGATTAATTCGCATGTTAGCGGCTACAGCTTGGGCACGGTCTAACGAAGACTGAGCCACTTCGTAGTCAGCCATAGCAGTTTCCATTCTAACCTCAGAAATTACTTCATTATCAATCAGAGGTTTTATGCGGTCAATTTCTGTTTTAGCTTTCTTCAGTTTGGCCCGCTCTACTTTTACGTTAGCTAGAGCATTCTTGAGATCTTCTTGGTAGGGTTGGCTATTAATCTTAAATAACGGCTGTCCCTTTTCAACAAAATCTCCTTCATCTACGTAAATCTCTTCCAGAATTCCGTCTACTTGGGGTCGAATGGCAACGTTCTCTACTCCCTCAATAGAACCTAAGTACTGAAACGATTTCGCTGCTTTTTCTTCATGCAGAGTCATTACTGGCAGAGGCAGTCCTTCGTCTTTCTCGACCTTCTCTTTACAACTGCTCAGTAAGAATACAACCAGTACCGTAAGGATAGGTATGTAAGTCTTGGTGAAGCGAAAATGATAGTTATAGTATGTAATTTTCATTAATCTGTCGACTTTAATGTAATTTTTCCCCTGGTGTATCAACAATTATACATTAGCAAATAAGAATAACCCGTGAATTATTCTAATTCACTAATTTTCAACAACATATAGCCGCTGATTTTCATAAAAAAAACTTCGCTTACTTAAAAAAACCTGAAATTAGTGTGGAATGTTTTACCAACTTTCACTAGAACTGTGGAATTATTCAGCAATCTGTTGCTCTATCGTCACAGAGTGTAACATAATTATCCCAAGAAGTCTGAGTGATAAAGTAAGATTTTTTAATAGAATGCTGATTATTCAACACTATGTTTAATATTTATTTACCGTTAATTCAACAAACATTCGGTACTATCTAATCCATAGCCCATGGCACTAGTAGAAAACTGTGATTACAGTCCAACAATAGCAGTTTAATCTAATAAGGGTCACCCTTAAACTATCAGTGGCATCAATTAATACTGTGTTAGATAAATTAAACTAAATAAACTTAAAAATAAATTATAAAACTTAATAATAAGTTGATTAACTTAAAAATAAGTTGTAAGCTTGTATTGCTAATCAATTTTTACTCAAGGCAATGACGGAACTAACTAAGGCGGAGGAGAAGATTATGAAAATTCTCTGGCGTATTGAACGAGGCTTTATCAAGGATATCCTCGAGCAATACCCCGACCCAAAACCTCCTTACAATTCAGTATCAACCATTGTAAGGGTGTTGGTACAGAAAGAGATTGTGAGTTACACTGCGTACGGGAAAACCTACCAGTACTACCCGCTGATTACGAAGGAAGAATACCGGCGGGGACAATTGTCCAGATTGGTTTCGGATTATTATAATAATTCACTGAAGCAAGTGGTCAATTTCTTTTCAGAAAGCAAAAAGCTGGACGAAAAGGAGCTCGATGAAGTAATGAGGATGCTGAAAGACCTGAAGTCTAAGAATAATGATTAGTCTGATTGTTTACTTAGTTGAAGTAAGTGCTGTACTAGCGATTTTATACGCTTTGTACTGGCTGTTGTTAAGAAGGGAGACATTTTTCAGCTTCAACCGTTTCTACCTACTGGCCATACTGTTGTTATCAATGCTTATTCCATTACTGGATATTGATGTACTGCCAATAGAAAGAAAAGAGGTTCAGCAGCCAATCGTAGATCTTACTGAGCTTCGCGCCACTATTTATAACAGCTTTACTGATTGGGCTAATCCTAGCGAATCAAAAAGGCTGTTAAATGATAGTCTAAAAAGTAATGAGGTGCTAGAGAAGAGTAGAAGTCAGCCGCTATTGGTTTCTATCTTATTGATGGTATACTTTCTGGGGCTACTTACGGTCATTGTTCGTTTGCTGGTAGTACTGATTAGGATACATCGATTCAAGAAATCTGGCCATCTGCAAGTAATTCAGAAGCTTAATGTAGTGAGAGTTCCTGAATTAATAGGTCCATTTTCCTTTTTAAGTATTGTATTCATTCCAAAAGAGATGAAAGAGGGTGCTGACCTCAATCAGGTACTAGCGCACGAAAGGATACATATCCGTGAAGGACATTCCTACGATTTATTATTTGTTCAACTCATAGCTGCTGGCCTGTGGTTTAATCCGTTGGTGTGGCAGCTACTAAAATCATTAAAAAAGACGCATGAATACATAGCCGACAAAAAAACGATTGATCAGGGTTACTCCTTAGTTGCGTATCAGTCCTTGCTATTGAGACAATTGATTAGCACCAACTCATTTGGGTTGATACATCATTTTAACTTAACGTTTATTAAACAGAGAATAGCCATGATGAATATACAGAAATCAGGATGGAAGGGTAAAGTAAAAGTAGCCCTGTCCGTATTTTGCGCAGTAGTTTTTAGCCTCACATTGATGCAGTGTAATACTGGCATTGATGAGCAGGTCTTGCAAGAATCACAATCTTCAGCAGCGATTGAAGCTAATGATGGAGTTGATGTTCCTCTAATACCAGCCTCTCATTTCAAATTGAGAGACCACTCAACTACAGTAAATCTAACGGTCGATAATAATACTGTTACTGTGAATGGTGAAGTAGTCGAGTTAGAGGGACTTACTTCTCTAATTGAAGATATATCTGAAGAAAAGTATGCAATGATACTCCGTATTGACCGCAATCAGTCAATGTCGTTGGTGAGGGAAGTTCAGCGAGAGTTGAGAAGAGCCAATCGCTTGAAGGTACTGTATATTGGGCAAACTGCGGAAGGTCAGATGTCAGAAGTGCCCATCAAGCTTCCGCCGCTTCCGGGAAGTAATTCTAAATTTTATGTTCCTAAGATTGACGACGCCTATGCTAAGGAAAACAATTTAAGTTTGCTTAAAATTAGAATGAGCGAAAATACTGGTCCTGAACAACAACAGCAGGTTTATAATTTTGCCAAAGAGCATGTAGCCCAGCAGAATACCAACTACGTGGTGAGTGCCCGCTTCAGCGATAGTGATACTTATGGCCAGTATTTAGAGAGTATATACTATCTTCAAAAAGCATTCTATCAGCTTTACGAAGAACAGGCTCAAAGTAAATACGGCGAATCTTATATCGATATTCTCGATAAGGCAGATACAAGTGATAAGTACGCCGAAATTTACAGTAATCTGAAGAAGGAGGCACCAATGGCAATTTCAATTGCCGAAGATTATTTAGAATAAATTTAGACGTGAATAATGAAAAGAGCTCGGCAATGACGGGCTTTTTTTATCGTAGAAAGAGATAAGTACAGTATCTCATCTTAAAAGCCGGTTATCAATCTTCTCTAAACAGGCAGAACAAAACTCAGGAATAGTATTTTTGAACTTCATACCATTAAGCATCAGACAACGGTCACTCGAGTAGCAGTGACGAAGTCCTAAAACGTGAGCTATCTCATGTCGGGCAACTTTCGTCAAATTTTCTATAAATATCTCCTCCGTGACTGACTCATGCTTTAATTTGAAGGTGGAGATGGTTGCAGTTTTTAGAGTATCAGCTGCAAGTCCCCGGATCAGGATACGTTCTGACATTAACCGCTTTCCAATCGTTAGAGCAGAGTCAGTAAGTCCTACAACCATGTCGTACTTTCGGTAAATCTGAACTGCCAGGGCAAGATTGACTGCTTTGGCATTGATAACACTTATTGAGGACACTCTCTTTGGGTCAGAATAGGTAGACAGCAGGCTATCAGCCATAGGCGTCGATAAGAGGCAACTAACTTCGGCTCGATAAAAATTCTCAATTCCTGCCTTCACAATATTTATATGATGTTCGTCTACTTTCCCAATGGGTACTAATCCCACTTTTAGTGATTGAGCATCGGCAGAATATAAAGTGAATAATAGAACGGCAAAAGCGCAGAAACTCTTCACCCTCAACATAGAGACGTAGTTTGGCAATTTATTTTTTCGAGATTTCTTATGTTCCATGTTTTTTTTGATTCGTAGCTGACTAATAGTAATCCTCAGGAATACTGTAAACGAAATCGTACCAATTATATCGGCTAGACTCATGATTACCCTAATTTTATTGGACCTTTGACACGGCTTTGTCATATACAAAGTTGAGAGAGATGCTACTTCTGTACTTCTACAATATCTTCCGAGACTAAATCGATCAATTCGTCAAGATGTTGTTCGTAAACGGCGCGGGGTAAAACATCGTACTTCCGGCAAACGGAGGCTGCGTAGCCTACTGCTTCTCCCATCATTCCGCAGGTACGCATCACCCGGGTACTACCGAAGGCTACGTGGGTGGTGCTAATATCCCGGCCGGCCATAAACAGGTTAGGAACATTACGGGAGTAAAGGCAACGGTAGGGGATAGTGTAGGGCTGTACTCTAATATGCTTGGTGGCGGCAAAGAACTCTTCACCCGGAAAGTACTTGGAGTTTTCGGCATTAGGAAAGTGGAGGTCAATGGTCCAAGTGGCGGTAACCAATCCGTCGGAATACATCACCCCATCTTGAATATCCATCTGCGTCAGAATATGATCGCCCAACAGTCGTCGCGATTCCCGCTTGCCACCAATGTAAGCTACCCAGGCGAGTTCGTGATTGGCGTATTTATCGGCCTTTTGATTTTTCAAGTATGACCAGTTGCCGTAGATGGCCCGGAGGTTATGATCGCGAATTTCTTCAGCTTCAGTAATGGTATTAAAATTCCCGAACCCTGTCTCCCACTGCCAGTCGGCCTTATGCTCATCAATATGGTATTCATCCGAAAACTGAATGGCCCAGGGGGTTTCGGGAAAGGTAGTGGGCGTATCGAGTTCTACCGATGCCCAGAGATTGGAGGTACCTAGGGTGAAGTTATCTGCTTCTTCGGGTGCGAGTGACTCCCCTGTTTCAGCTTGACTTTCTCGTCCCGCCCGGTAGTCGGCCCCCGCCAGGTGACCAACCGTACCGTCACCAGTACAATCGGCAAATAGACTTCCTGAGAAGCGATATTCCTGATTGGAAGCAATATCCCGACCAATCACCGCCGCAATCTGCCCATCTTTCATTTCCACCTGATCTACGTGGGTATTTAAGAATAACGAAAGGTTCTTTTCAGATCGAGCAACGGCAAGCTTCCGCTCATCGCCGTAAAGGTCGCCATCAGGATTGCCGTTGCCGGGGTCGCCACTATCCAGTTCGTCTACAATCCGCCCCAGTTTTGGGTAATAATTTTTATCAATATCACCCATCAGGTGCACCCGTACTTCCGAGCTGTTGTTCCCACCCAGTACGGGTCGGTTCTGGATTAAGGCTACTTTCAGGCCCTGTCGGGCTCCCGAAATGGCGGCGCAGGTTCCAGCCATGCCCCCACCAATTACGACAAGGTCAAAGTTTCCGGCATTGGTAGGTTCTTCGGTTAAGCCTAGTTGGGCCCGGCGAAACCCCATGAGTACCTGGGGTTGATTGGGTGGTGTAAAGGAATCATCCGTGGTAAACACCAATGCGTCGCAACGTCCATTAAAACCAGTAAGATCTTTCAAGGCTAACTCGACTTCAGTTTGATTAATCTCAGTTTCGCCACCGTAGTACCATTGCCATTCAGCGGAGCCGCTTACCCCAAATTCAGTGTCCAGGGTCTGACCATTAACTGCTACTTGAAACTTACCCGGACCTTTAGGAAATGGTGCCCAGTCTTTGGTGCGTACCCACAAATGGTAAGTGCCAGTTTTGGGAAAGCTGACCGTAGTAACCGCATCAGGAATAGGGCGTCCCATACCGTGAGCCAGTAGGTAGGATGAACTCATCACATCGAAGGATTGTTGATCGATCTTCCAGCCACCTTTGTCCGTAAAAGACTCAGCTTCAATGAATAGCAGATCAGACAGGGCATTGTCTTGAGCCGGGCTGGTTACTGACCAGCATAAAAAGAAAATAATAAGCAGGCGTTGCATGGGTTGTTTAATTTTATGGGGAAGAAGTTTCGTGATCGTTCAAAGCTTGTTGGGCTTGCGAATTGTAAGCCGATAGTTCTTTTAGTGCCTGATAGGCGGGTTGATGATATACCGGATTGGTGTGATCCAGCAACAACACGATTTTATCGATGGATGCCTTATTTACTTGCTGAGGGTTATCGGTCATCAAGCCTAACACCTGGGTTAGTTGTTGTTCGCTGAGCTGATCTAAATGGTAGGCCAACACTTCCATACTACTGCTAGCTAACGGAACCGATTGCAGTTTTTTCAGCAGCAGTTGCTGGGCATTAAAATCAATATCAGGAAATTGCTGAACCAACTGATTCTGCCAATCCGAATCCTGATAGATAGATGTGGGAATTTTGTTTAGAGCGTAGCGGACTACAAAAATACTACTCTCTTTAACCAACCGAATTAGCTGAGGCATGTACTCAAAAAACTGTTCGGGCTTAAGTTGGTCAATGGCGTAGTAGTGGTAGGGGTAGTAATCAGAGGCGAAGAACTGCTGAAGTAAATCTTCATCCAGTTGCTGTTGAGTATAGGTTGGAATTAGCCGAGCAATCTCACCATTTGCCAGGTGCCACAGGGCGTAAGTGCTGTATACCGCCCCGCTCACCACCGTATTCTGCACTGCCTTCACTGTAGCCCCAGTTACGGCATCTACTTCTTCAGATACCAACTCAGTAGACTCGTCTACCAAATCCTCAATAGCATGCTCACCCAACAGAGAGTACTCATTAGCCAGAATTTTATCCAGTTTCTCGTAATCTTCCTTGGTGAATTCTTTGTGATCAAATTTGGTAAGCGGCTGGTCAGGAGGTAACTCGTAGCGCAGGAAGTTACCGAGTAAGTCCCAGTACAAATCAGCCACTAGAATATGGCATAGCCCTTCCTTACAAACGGGAGTAGTCACATGAGCTACGTATTCCTGTGGTTGTTCGGCCTCATAGCGCAACATCACCTCCACCAATACCGAGTCATTGGTGTTTACTTCAAACACTTTCTTTTCTGGTGGGATTAACT
Source organism: uncultured Flammeovirgaceae bacterium (assembly GCA_937884755.1). Classification (GTDB taxonomy): domain Bacteria; phylum Bacteroidota; class Bacteroidia; order Cytophagales; family Cyclobacteriaceae; genus Tunicatimonas. The sequence goes on along the minus strand of CAKZYJ010000238.1, from coordinate 2,366 downwards.
CCCAAAAGAGGGTTGTAATAGTAAGTATAAGTAACAAACTGGCTTTCATACTTCTAGGTAAAGTAATAGATAACCGATTGCTAAGCCAATTCCGTGACTACTTTATTTTTACAATTTGCAATCTGCTTGTAAAAGAAACTATGTCGTATTGAAATTATAGCTAACTACAGTACACTATGGTGCTTAATCTTTCCCTATTTCCTTTAAATGTCCTACACTATAGAAAAGAGTCTCGTAAAAAAGTGATTTAGTCTTGGGCAATGTTGAGCGATACATAGAAGTTTTTGTCGGCGATGGTTTACAATCAATCCCCAACTTTTCAGCTAATCTGATTGACCGCTTCATATGCAGTGGGTCAGAAACTATCAAGGCAGTTCTATAATCTAACGAATCCATTATCCTTTTTGATTCTAAAAGGTTTTGAACGGTATATCTGGATGATTCTTCAATCAAAATAGCTGAACTAGGCACCCCATTTTTTACTGCATACTCTTTCGCTATCCTGCTGTCTGATTTTGATTGCCACTTTCCGTAACCTCCAGTAAATATTAGCTTCTTAACTAATCCCTGCTCATATAAATATAAAGCGTGATTGATTCTCTCTCTGAATACAGGAGAAACCTGTTCATCATTTGTAGCGGCGCCAAGTACGATAGCAACATCAGATGTTACTTCAGAATATTCGCTAGAATATCTGTAGATGATAAATGAATTGTAAGCGAAGTAACCTACCATCAATAGTCCGATTCCTAACAATCCTCTTTTTACGTATTTAGACAAACTTAAACTACGCTATTTATTGATTTCCTTAAAACATACAATTTTGGTAGAATCCGGTCTCGACAGGGAAACAACACGGCTAAGACACGGAAATGCTATAGTTGGAAATAGCTTTGTTTCTTACCAAAGTACAAATCATCAGCATATTAACCGAAACGATACCAAACCTAGCCAATGGGCTTATAAAATCAGGGCCTCTAATTTCATTCACCGTTTCTATTTTCATTCTATGCTAGTTTCCTTTAGATTTATCGCATGATAAAGAGCATTAGTATTTTTCATTTGCCTTTCATGTTTTTGACAATATTTATCATCGTAGGTTGTCAATCACAGCCACCAGATGCGGATTCAGCTCCCCCAAAACCAAATATCATTTACATTTTGGCCGATGACCTGGGCTACGGCGATTTGGGTATCTACGGACAAAAAAAGATAGAAACCCCGAATATTGATGCCCTAGCTGAAAACGGAATGCGGTTTACCCAGCACTATTCCGGTTCACCGGTTTGTGCGCCTTCCCGCTGTGTACTGCTTACCGGTAAGCATACCGGTCACGCTTACATTCGGGGAAACGGAGAGTGGGGCGAGCGAGGAGAAGTCTGGGACTTTGTCGCCATGCTAAATGATTCTACGCTGGAAGGGCAGCGACCCTTACCTGCCAATACTCGCACTCTTCCTCGTCTTTTGAAATCGGCTGGCTACGCTACCGGTATGATCGGCAAGTGGGGACTAGGTGCCCCCCATACCGAATCGATTCCTACTACCATGGGCTTCGACTACTTTTATGGTTACAACTGCCAGCGGCAAGCCCATACTTTTTACCCGGTTCACCTTTACGAGAATGAACGACGAGTATATTTGCAGAACGATACGGTTCCACCTCGAACTCGGATGCCCGAAGGCGCTGATCCCTACGACATGGCTAGTTACGCTCAGTTCAATCTTACCGACTACAGTCCGGATTTAATGTTTGACAAGCTAACCGGGTTTGTTGATAATAATGCTGACAAACCCTTCTTCCTGTATTGGGCTACCCCGATTCCCCATGTGCCTCTACAGGCTCCTCAGCGTTGGGTAAATTTTTACCTAGAAAAATTTGGTGATGAAAAACCTTATCTATCTGAGCGAAGCTATTTTCCGCATCGCTACCCCCGTGCCGCTTACGCCGCCATGCTTTCCTATCTGGACGAGCAGGTCGGGCAGCTAGTACAACAGTTAAAGGATTTAGGGAAATACGAAAATACGCTCATCATCTTTAGTTCTGATAACGGGCCATCTTTTGCCGGAGGTGCTGATTCCCAGTGGTTTGATAGTGCTGGCCCATTTCCGAATGATGCGGACCGAATCAAAGGGAGAGTGTACGAGGGGGGCATTCGGGTGCCGATGATTGCCAGTTGGCCGAAACATATTGCTCCTGGCAGTACCAGCAATCATATTTCAGCTTTTTATGATGTACTACCTACGTTGGCCGAGGTTGCGGGTGTAGCGCCCATTGATGGTACCGATGGAATTAGCTTTTTGCCCACTTTGTTAGGTGACGAAGAACAGAAAACTCATGAATTTATGAACTGGGAGTTTCCCCAATA
>CAKZYJ010000237.1 GCA_937884755.1 uncultured Flammeovirgaceae bacterium | reverse complement strand
GCTTATTTCTTCCGATTCCATTGCATCGGAAGAAATAAGCGGGCATAATCGTACGCTTTCCAAATTACCAGCACTAACTGGCGAGACTGATTCGGTTGAAGTTAAGGGTTTATTGCACTCAACTACATACTATCTTTCGCTGAGAGCCATAGATCTGCTGGGAAAACCGGGGACTTGGTCTAATATGGTAAAGGTTACTACTCAAGAACCACCCCGCTTGGAAATACGCCCCAGAGAGCTTGCTGCCACTGTGAATGCGAAAGCGTCAGTTGTAGATACTTTGGTTATCGATAACTCAACTGGTAAAAGCCCATTGTCTTTTAGCTTACGGTTAGATAGTCTGGAAGCATCTCGGGAGTGGTGTTATCTATCAACAGATTCTGGAGTAGTAGAAGCAGGAGCTACCACTCAAGTGCGGATTACCTGGAATGCTCGCCATTTGTACGCAGGTATTTACTCAAGAAATTTGAAAATAATTAGTAACGACCCGGATAAACCTGTAGTGGAAATCCCAATGAAGTTGAAGGTAGTTGGCGAGCCAGAAATGGTTTTGTCTACCGAGCAAATCAATTTTGGAAATGTTTATCTGACATATACTCAAGAGCGAAAGTTAACGATTCAAAACCGAGGCACAGATACCCTAAGAGTAGAATCACTGAGCGCAAAAAATAAACTATTTAGTACTGATGTGAACAGTCTGGCTATCCCTCCCGGACAAAAACAAAACCTCAAAGTATATTTTTCTCCCGAAATCGACGGTGAGCAAATAGATACCCTCATTATAACTAGTAACGACCTCCAGAACCCTTCTCAAGCTGTAAATTTAACAGGAACAGGGCTCATACCACCGCCGTTGTTAATTCAACCGGAGGAAGTTACCGCTGAAGTAGTGCAAGAGGGTAGCCAGAGGAAAAAAGTTCGGTTACAAAACACAGAATTCAAGGATACTCTACAATGGACGATCACTAGTTCGTTACCCGAATGGCTCAGTGTATCGCTAAACTCAGGAAGTTTAATACCTCGAGAAGAAGCTAAGCTCTTTGTTGATCTGCGAACTTCTGGTTTGGCACTGGGAGAATATTCCACTGAAGTTATCTTCCGCTTCTCAGAAAATGACTCGGTTTCGCTATCAGTGCTGTTATCGGTGGTAGAGCCCAATCTCCCCCCGGTTTGGACTGATTCATTGCTAGTACTGAAGATACATACGGATGAAGCGAAAGTATCATTTGACTTTACTGAGTTAATTTCCGATCCGGAAGATGAGGACCTATCTTTCAGTATTCAGTCAATAAATAGAGACATTGCGAAGGTACAAATAGTTGAAGAAGCCTTAAAGGTTGAACCACTGCAAGAGGGGCAATTTTCAACTTGGATAACTGCTACCGACGTGGCCGGAAATACCGCGACAGTGCCAATGAAACTAGTAGTTTTGCCACCAAATCGTCCCCCGGAACCTGTTCAAGAGTCAATAGAGGTAGAAGTAGATTTGTCTGATGAGGAGGTCGAAATCAACTTAGATTCTCTGTTTTTTGACCCGGATGGAGATTCTTTACAATACAGCTTCGAGCGTCCTTCGTTTTCTGTTGACAATCTGATAATCTTAGAAAGTTCGGTGTTAAAACTGCAAATCCAATCAGAGAAACTAGTCGGTCAGGCCAACGCAATAGGTCGGCAAAAAACAGTAGTTTATGCCTACGATCAAAAAGAGCTGTATTCAACGCTAGTATTTGATTTTTCTGTGGTATTACCCAACCAGCCGCCAGTGGTACGGCAGGAAATAGATACTCAACAACTAGTGGAGCAGGAACAAATAGCGCTCTATTTGCCGGAATTTTTTACCGATCCGGACGAAGACACGCTGATGTATCAAGCTGAAATAGCAGATACTACAATTGCTGAGGTGAGTTTTGCAGGTGACTCGCTCTGGATTACAGCTCGTTTGCCGGGCGAAGTATTTGTACAGATCAATGCTCAAGACCCAGCAGGAAAGAGAGCATCCATTACCTTCCTATAGAACGTAGCTCAGGTAACCTCTCTTGTCTCCTTACCACAAATTCAAGGCTTAGTAAATATCTATCCTAACCCTACAGCTAATGGGATTAACATAGTCTGCCCTCAGCCTGCATCAGTGATTGTATACAATTCTCAAGGAAAGTTATTACTTGAGAAAACAGTGAATTCAGGAAGTGAGTACCGACTATCGCTTACTTTTCTACCGTCTGGAGTATACCAAGTGGTCATTCTTACTGAATCTGGATTTATCTATCGAACTTCGCTACTAAAAAAGTAAACGTCAGAGTACAGTTTTAATAGTTCCGGTAGAAACGATTAAGCCGGTCGGTCAGTTGGGCGTAAAGTGGTTTGGTAAACTCCACAAACAACTGCTGAGGTGGAGGGGGAGTGGCCACCGGTAAGTTGCACAAATCCAGTTGGTGGTCATTCAGTGCTCGTTTATCGCCTTGAAACCGTGCCCACTCTGAAAACCATACGTGATCGCCCCGGATTTCATCTCGCAATAGGTTTCGATTATTTCCGTCCACTATCGCTATTCCTAGTATTCCACCCGAGTTAATTTCAATGCGGTGGGTAGTAAGAGTAGCACTCACTTTATCGTACACTGGCTTCTTTACGGTCTTTTTCTTGCTGGCAAAGGCACTTTCGGCATCACGGCTAATAGTACGGCTCTTCTCCCGTTGGTTTACTTCAATTTCTATCTCACCTACTTTCACACTGTCTTCGCTAGTAACGGTTTCTTCTTTCTGGAATGTATGAGTTTGCCCTACCACAAAATCTTCGAACCGCAAATGCAAGACTTGGTCTGGGTAGTCCAGCCTACTACGTTCTGCTTCTTGCGGAGAATAGAAGGCAATAAACATATTTCGACGCTCATACTCCCGCAAAAAGTCAGCTACTTGCTGATAGAAAAAATCCCCGCTCACCTGGTAGTAGCGCGAAGGAACCGGTTGGGGTTCTACCACTACTTTCAGGGTACCAGCTTCTTGGGCTTCTGCTAACTTACGCCTTACGTCCTTATAGCCGGTCACGTACTGGTTAGCCTGCTGAAAGTGGCGATAAGCAATACGGGCGTCTTCAATGGTATTTTCCCGCATGGCCTGTTCTCCTGCTGCGTATTGTTCTTGGGCAGCTTTGTTTTTCACCTGTCCGTACTGGCGGTGATATGACTGAGGGTGAGCAATCACTTTACGGGCTGCCGGTGAGGTACGGATGGCATCGTACATATTATTCAGCAACTGATAGTTGTCAGCAGCAGCACTCCAACGGAAAGCGGCATTCATACCTGCGGCCTGATCAATATTCTCAATTAGCTCTTCTACCGCTAATGGGTAAGCCTGACGTAATGCTGCCTGGGCTTTATTGTTTCTGGGGCTTTTGCGGAGCTTATCCGTAGCTTTTAGCACCGCCTGGTAGTAATTTCCGTTTTCCAACAGTCTTTTGCTGGACGAACATTGTACCGATAGAAAAGCGACTATCAGGATGAATAGACTATATTTAACTTTCATAGGTGTACTTCTTTCTAGAGTATACCTATGCCAAAAGTGCGCCAAACCGGGCTGTTTCTAGCGCATTGTTTGTTTAGATGGCTCATCGGCAAATGCCAATAGAGCCGTTACCAAACGGTCTAAATCTTTGAGTTTAGTGTACACATGCGGGGTAATTCGCACTCCGTTCAGCGCCTCCCACTTCACAGGAGTAGCGTGAATACGGTACTCCTTGAACAACCGATTATTGATTTCTGATGCATCAATTCCCTGAATGCCTACATTGCATAGTGCTCCAGAAAACTCCGGTGAGAGGGGGGTGTTGATCTGAATGTTCGGATGGTCTTTTACCCGGTCTACCCAGTAGCTTTTCAGGTAGTGCAGGCGGGCTCGCTTGCGCTCGGCCCCAATGGCGTTATGAAAGTCGATAGCCTGACCAATAGCCTGCTCAGGCGCAAACGAACGGGTACCTAAACTCTCAAATTTGCGGATATCATCTCGCTTTGGCGCATGGTCGGGAATGAGGGGCCAAAGATCGGGAATATGCTCTTTTTTGACGTAAATCATGCCGGTGCCAAACGGAGCGCACAACCATTTATGTAAGCTGGTACCGTAATAATCGCAACCTAGCTTGGGAAGATTGGAATCAATGTGAGCAAAAGCATGAGCACCATCCACCACTGATTTGATTCCCCGTTTGCGAGCCTCAGCACAGATTTTCTGAGGATGTACAATCTGCCCCGACCAATTGACTAGCTGGGTTACGTGTACTACTTTGGTGCGCGGACTGAGTGCTTTTATATATCGGTTAGCAATCTCATCGTCATCCTCCATGCCGATGTCCAGCGTAATCCATTTAAGCTCAATGCCGTCTCGCTCAGCCCGTTGCTTGTAGGCGTTAATCATATTCGGATAGTCGTACTTACTCAGCACTACTTCGTCGCCCTGTTGCAAATCCATGCCGAAAATGATAGTATCTAAAGCTTCAGTGGCGTTACGGTTGACCGCTACTTCTTCGGGAGAGCAACCGGCCAGATCGGCCAACTTCATGCGTAAAGATTCCCGACCTTGGTCCAGAATGCGCCACATGTAGTAGGAAGGGGCTTCGTTAGAAAGGTGATAGTAACGGTCAACCGCATCCTGCACCACCTTGGGCTGGGGACTGACCCCACCGTTGTTCAGATTAATGATATTGGGAGAAACGGTATAGGCCTGCTGAAT
>CAKZYJ010000236.1 GCA_937884755.1 uncultured Flammeovirgaceae bacterium | reverse complement strand
ACTAAGAAGCTATTTAAGTTAGTTTCTTTAGTGTGTAAGCATCGCCTTTTGGATTACAACCGCTCGGCGGTTCGATGCGTTACTTTTTCGGCCCGTAGCGCTGCTATGCGTCTCAAAAGTGCCTTGTTTCGTCTCAAAAATCAACGCTTACACTTATAAATAAATAACTCAAACAGCTTCTAAGAGTTTATCTGGTTATAATGTTGCATTAATGCCTGTTCGTACTGTTGGGCTAGTTCAGTTTTTCCGGCTGTTTGCAAGGCCCTAGTAATTTCGTTGAGCATTACCAGTTGCCGTTGCCGCTCGTAGCCTTTGCTCCGGTTTTCCTTAATTAGGTAAGTCAGCATAGCATCAGCCCGGTCGCCCATCACCTGGGCCATCTCGGTCGCCTTCTCCTCCTCACCCACTTCGTATAACATTGCCAATGACTGAGCTGAAACGTAGTCGTAGGGAATGGATGCATCTGGCATGATTTCCAGACTGCGATTAAGAATTTTGCGAGCTTTCTCAGTCTGACCAGCTTCCAGTAACGAACGAGCTAAGCTATTGAAGCTAGAGCGGTGGTTCAGTGCAAAGTTGCGGTAATCTTCGTTGTAGTACACATCCGGATTATCCAACTCTCGCCAGTGGAAGTTCTCCATCATGTTCTCGTACATAATATCCAGGCTTACCAACTCATTGTTGGGATCCGGATTCACGATAGGTAGTATTCGGTAGGCGTTTCCTTCCTGTACTACGTTTTGTTTGAAGTCCAGATTTGTTCCTAGTAAGGAAGTATTATTGAAGTAGATGGGGCGTTCCCATTTGTTGTTGGCAATCAAATCCAGAATCATCAAGTCTTTTTTCTCCAGACCACGCCCTTTCATCTGAAAAAACAGTCGGTCGGTGACCATGTCACGCATCTCTACCGGCACAATTTCCTTTAGCTGCTCAGGTAATTCCTGCGGAATAGAATCGCTACCGGAAACTGTCTGCGCCGATTCGCTGGGATCGTAAAGATCTACGTTCAGGTAGAATGTTTGAGACGGTACAGTATTGTAGTCGGCTCGGGCATTTTGCAGCTTTAGGGCTGGAGAGTTCTTCTGAATTAGTCCCAGATACTGCTCCAAGTTAATAGCACCCTTTACCTGTGGGTTCTGTACGAAAGGTAGATAATCATTCGGTCCACCCTGCTTGTACTGCTCTCGGGTGAGCGAAAACGGTAGCGGTTCGGACTCGTAGGCTGGGCGAGTCATTTGTTCAATGTACCAGTCGGTGTTGAAGTAACTTAGTACAATTACCCGCACATCGGTACGGAAGCCTTCTACCTCCTGAGCGTACCACAGCGGGAAAGTATCATTGTCACCCCCAGTGAAGATGATGGCATTGGGCGCGCAGGAAGCTAAAAAGTTCTTAGCCGAGTCTACCGAGAAGTAGCGGTTCGAGCGATCGTGATCGTCCCAGCCTTCAGCGGCCATAATGCCTGGTACTACCAGGCAGATGGCCCCGGCAATAAGCCCGGCATTACGATGATTCTTTACAAACTGACTGATAAACTGACTCAGGGCTAGTACTCCAAAACCTACCCAGATGGCAAAAGCGTAGAATGACCCAGCGTAGATATAGTCCCGTTCCCGAGGCTCTACCGGGGGGGAGTTCAGGTACACTACCAACCCAATTCCGGTGAGCAAAAACAGTACGCCCACTACCGAAAAACTTTTCACGTCTCTTCGGTACTGGAAGAAAAGTCCTACTAGCCCTAGTGCCAGTGGTAGCATGTAAAACTGATTACGCCCCTTGTTATTAGCCAGAATTTCGGGTATGCCGCTGTCTCCCTCCCAGGGGCGAAGCCAGGCAGCTTCTTTGATATCACTTTCCCGCCCGGCGAAATTCCACATGAAGTAGCGCATGTACATATGTCCCAATTGATAGCGCAAAAAGAACCCAATGTTGTCAAAAAACTTAGGCTCCTCGTTGGGCCTGAGGTTCATCCACTGTCGGTAAAGCTCGGGGTGATTGCCCTGCGTGCTGTACGCCCGCGGGAAGATGGTACTTTTCTTGGGATCGTACTTATTTTCTAATTTATAGTCGGTGATTACGTATTCTTCTTCACCTTTTTCGTAGATAGGGGCACCTTCTTTCTGATCCACCAGCTCAGCAGTGAAATACTGTCCGTACGCCAATGGACGACTACCGTACTGTTCACGCTTTAGGTAAGAAGTAAAACTGATGAAAGTTTCGGGATTGTTCTCATCAATCGGTGGATTATAGCGAGAACGGATAATGACCACCGAGTAAGAAGAATAACCGATCAGAATAAAGGTGAGACCTAACAGAAAAGTATTGAGGATTGGCTTCTTTCGCTGAATAGAGTAGCGAATGCCGTATACCAATCCACCAATTAATAACAAGCCGAAAATGACGAAGCCCGAACCAAATGGTAATCCAATACTATTGACTGAGAACACCTCAATCTTTCCGGCAATGGTAGGTAAGCCGGGGATAATACCGATCAATATTAAAAGAATAAACGCCCCGCTAATTACTAAAGTAGTGATTACCCCTCGAGTAGTGGGCTGATGTTTATGGAAATAGTAGATTAATCCTAATGCCGGGATGGTTACCAAGTTCAGGAGGTGAACTCCGATGGAAAGTCCCATAGTGTAGGCAATCAGAACTAGCCAGCGATTGGCTGCTGCTTCGTCCTGAATATTTTCCCACTTCAGAATGGCCCAAAAAACAAAAGCAGTGAAAAATTGGGATAAACCGTATACTTCTGCTTCAGTAGCTGAAAACCAGATAGAATCGGAAAAGAGGCAGGTAAGTGCCCCTACGATACCACTTCCTATAATCCAGATCTTTTGCGCTGGAGTTTCTTCGCCTAGTTTTACCTTTAATATCTTGTGAGCCAGCAGAGTTATAGTCCAGTACAGAAACATGATAGCTGCGGCAGTACTGACCACACTTACCATATTTATCCAGAAGGCTACCATTTCTGTGTTTCCAAAGGAGAGAAATGAAAACAAACGGCCTATCAGAAGAAATAAGGGTGCACCCGGCGGGTGAGGCACTTCCAGCTTATACGATACGGCAATAAATTCTCCGGCATCCCAGAAACTAGCGGTTTCTTCTACGGTAAGCGTATAGACTACTAGCGATACAGCAAAAATTCCCCAGCCAATAAAGTCGTTCAGCTTTTTGTATGTCAACATGTGCTATAACTACGTGATAAATAGGATTGCAAAACTAATGGAAACCCGGTAGGATTAAAACGTTTTCACTAACTACCGTAGTAGTAATTACGCCGTATTGCTCAGATAAATTTCCTTAGGCAAGGATTTTAACAATTTTTAGCAATCCCAGGCAACTGATTAGCGTTTCGCAATTTTGTTGTGCGAGATATTTTTTTGACGAGTGCTTTTGAATGTTCCTTGTTCGAAACGACGTTTTTTCTGGTGTTTAGTAGCCCGGCCCTGCACCCGCTCGCGCCACATACGCCAGGAGCTAGGCTTCATATGGCGGCGCATCAGTTGGATTACGTCCTTCTCAGGTACTCCAAACTGAGCTTCAATAGCATCAAAAGTAGTGCGGTCTTCCCAGGCCATTTCAATGATGCGGTCTATGTCTCGTTCACTCAGTTGGTACTTCTTTTCGGGTTTCATGCTACTACAACCTGTAGCATGTTGGGATGTTTTAATGTCCGAGTAAAGTGTCATGGAGGTTTGACTATCAATAAAAAAGGCTGCCTACCGAAATAGACAGCCTGATAATAAAGTAGCCTGCTGAATTACATCTGTTCGCTGATGGTGGCAATCAGTTCATCGTTCATATCCACGTAGGCCTGGTTTCCGTTTTCGGAAGCGAGTTCCTTAGACTTTTTGGCGGCCGCCAGCGCCGTTTCATACTTGCCGTTCTTCTCGTGAATTTTGGCTTGCAGGTGCATTACCCAGTAGCGTTCGTTATTAAGCTCAACGGCTTTATCAATCCACTCCTGAGCTTGCTGCATGTCCTTATCAGTAGTGTAAAAATAATTAGCAGCCGCGTAGTAGAGATTGGGTTCATCACCTGGGTTGGCCATTTGCTCGTCAATCTGAGCCATTACCTTCTTATCCACATTCGGGTCCTCTATGCCAAAAGTCACCATTGTATTTTCCCACACCATGTGCACAGCGGCGCCAGTATTGGTGAAGTCAGAGAACATAAAGGTGAATGTCTCGAAGGGCATATCGGTTTTCTTAGTCGGTACCTTAAAGCGGAAAACATCTTCGCTCTCTTCGTAATTTCCGGTTCCTCCCTGATTAGTATTTTTATTGATAATCATAGTCCACTCATCTTCACCGGGGATGCTAAATATGGCATATTCTCCTTTGGGCAGTGAGTTTCCTTCAATGGTTACCTCATCGCTCACAGTGAGTTTGGTTGCCATGTTGGCACCGGTACGCCATAGCTTATCATAGGCTTCCAACCCACCAAAAATCTTTCGTCCCTTCACCCCAGGGCGAGAGTAGGTGATGGTTACGTCGGTTAATCCCACCGTTTGCGATACTTCGCCTAGAGGACTAGGCTGTGGGGTATTGATTTGAGCTTCTACCTGCCAGACAATCAGCAGGGCAACTACCATAAGACACATTCTTCGTTTCATAGTTAACGCAGATTTTAGTTTCGGGCGCAAAGTAAAACGTTGTACGGTTGAAAAACAAGAGCTAAGATGCATTGTGTTATAGTGCGGAGTTTAGAGTTTACAGTTTGAAGTACTCACTTGGCGAACTCAGAACCCTAAACTCAAAACAGTAACACCATAAAATAAAAATCATGGCTATTCTTGATCGTAACTTCTATCAGCGTCCTGATGTACTACAAATTAGTAAAGACCTTTTGGGAAAATACCTGTTCACCAAGATTGACGGAGAAGTTGCCGGGGGTAAAATTGTTGAAACTGAAGCCTACGCTCACCAGGGCGACCAGGCTACTCAGATGCACCTGAACCGGCGGACTACCCATACGGAAGTAATGTATCGTTCGGGTGGGGTGGCTTACGTATATACGGTGTACCGAGTTCATCGCATGTTTAATATCATCACTAACAAAGAAGGTAAACCCGATGCAGTACTGATCCGAGCTATTGAACCTACGGTAGGCTTAGAAGTGATGCAGCAACGCCGCAATCTATCGGAGGCCGGCCCCCGCCTCACTGCCGGACCGGGAATGTTAACCCAGGCGTTAAATATTACTCCCGATCATTATGGCCTAGACCTTACTACTGGTAATGTTATCTGGATAGAAGATAGAGAGGAGAAAGTTTCCGAAGGCGAAACTATCGCTAGCCCCCGGGTGGGTATTGATTATGCCGGGGAAGATGCACTACTCTCGTGGCGTTTTCGCATCAAAGACAATCCATGGACTAGCAAAGCAAAGTAGTCGAGTATTTCGTGTCTATTGGGTAGCGAGTTTTAGCTATTAGATTCGTACCTTGTCGTTAACTTTTTTACTAAATCGCTTTTGCTATGATGAACCGAATTCTTTGTCCAGTAGACTTTTCGGAAAGCTCGTTGAATGCGGTAGAATTTGCGGCGAAATTAGGCGCAGCCCACCAAGCTACTTTAACGCTGATTCACGTGTTTACTGAAGAAGAATTTGAAGCAGCTCTCTCCAGTCAGAAACTCCCTGACCGCTACAAGCAAGACGATATTGATAACATGGTCGGCCACGCTGAAGATATGATCAAACAGCTAGCGGATGAAGTGTACCGAATAGAGAAGAAGGAGGGGCTGGTGACCTGCGATTACCATTTTACCTACGGACCCCTGAACCGGCAGATTGTAGACTTTGCCAAGGAGCATCAGTATTCAATGGTCGTAATGGGTACTTCAGGAGTAAAGGATGTCTTTGAGAAGTACGTAGGCAGTAATACAGTGAAAACAATAGAACGCGCGCCCTGCCCGGTGCTTTGTGTGCCGACCGAGGCCAATTACTGTCCGCCTAAAAAGATCATGTATGCTACTAACTATCAGGAAGAAGATATTGACTCGCTAACTCGTTTGGGTCTGTTTGCTGAACCTTTTGGATCGGAGATTCACGTAGTGCACATGTGCCATAATAAGAATCTAATGGAGCGGGCTACGTACGAAGACTTTCAGCAAAAGATTAAAGAGGCAGTTCCGGATGCTGATTTTATTTTTGAGGAGATGGAATGCAAAGACGATATTGCCCACGCCATAGACCAGTACGCCATACAGCAGAATGCGGATATGGTAGTGTTATTACACCATCGGCGTAACTTCTTCGAGCGCATCTTTGAGCGTAGCAAAGTAAAGGATATTTCCTACTTCGCTACGTATCCGGTGCTGGTGTATCGTGAGTCTATCTAATTCAGGAGTTGATCTATGATTTAGTGATGAAGTAATTTTCCATCACTAGTATGTCCATTTCGGTTTGGTGAAAGCAACGTAACGCATCCTGAGGGCTGCACACAATCGGTTCGTTGCGCACATTGAAGCTGGTATTTACCAGGAGGCCAAATCCGGTTAATTGTTTAAACGCCCGAAGTAACTGAGCAAAGCGAGGATTAATCTGATCATCTACTGTTTGAATTCGAGCTGAGAAGTCTACGTGAGTAACCGCCGGTATATCGGATCTAATCTGAGCTAGCTGTTCCCGCCATTCACTGGTAATCGTAGTTTCGACTTGGGTACAACGCTGAGCATCTACAGGACGCACTAACAACATGTAAGGAGAAATAGTGTCCAGATCGAAGTATTCCGAAGCATCTTCTTTCAGTACACTGGGGGCAAAGGGGCGAAAACTCTCGCGAAACTTAATCTTCTGGTTCAGTCGCTGCTGCATGTTGGGATGACGAGCATCAGCTAAAATACTGCGGTTGCCCAGAGCGCGAGGGCCAAACTCCATCCGCCCCTGAAACCAGCCTACCACCTTACCTTCAGTCAACTGTTGGGTGGTCACCTCAGCTAACTCAGCAAAGTTTTCGTAGTGGGTATAGCTAACATCCTGACGGAAAAGCAAGTTTTCGATAGCTCTATTACTAAAGGAAGGACCTAGATAGGCTCCCTGCATACCATCTGGTGTTTCAGTAATTCGTTCGGATTTCTGCCCGATGTACCACTCAGTCTGGGCGGCACCTAAGGCCCCACCAGCATCGCCGGCAGCGGGTTGTATCCAGATGTTATCAAAGACTTTTGTTGCAAGTAGCTTACCGTTGGCTACGCTATTCAAAGCCACTCCCCCAGCCATTACCAAGTTTTTGCATTGGGTGAGTGAATGAGCGGTAGTAGCCAAGCGTAATACTATCTCTTCGGTAACTTGCTGAATAGCCAGGGCCAGGTTGGTGTGTTCGGGGCGAATGTTGGATTCGGTCGAGCGGCGAGGAATACCAAATAGCTGCTCCCATTTCCGGTCATCGGCCATACGTAACCCGCCCAAGAAGTTGAAGTAGGATAGGTTAAGCTGAATGGAGCCATCTTCGTGTAGGTGGACTAACTCACTCAAAATTTTCTGGTAGAAGCTTTGGGTTTGTTCTGCATCCGCATCGCCGTAAGGGGCCAAACCCATTAATTTATATTCGCCACTATTGACTCGGAAGCCCAGGTAGTAGGTGAAAGCTGAATACAGCAAACCTACCGAATGAGGAAAGTGCAGCTCACGCAGCATCGTAATCTGGCTGCCTTTTCCTTGGCTAATGGTAGTGGTAGCCCATTCGCCAACTCCGTCAATGGTGAGAATAGCTGCCTCGTTGAAAGGAGAAGGGTAGAAAGCACTAGCGGCGTGTGACAAATGGTGCTCAGCAAATCGGATAGGAGCAGAAAAGCTTCCTAATTCAGTTAGTTCCCGGCGGATTAGCCGTTTCAAAAACAGTTTATCTTTAATCCAGACGGGGATGGCAGTTAAGAAACTTTTGAGGCCATGCGGAGCGATGGCGTGGTAGGTTTCTAGCAAGCGCTCAAATTTCAGTAGTGGCTTATCGTAAAATACGATACTATCCACTTCCTCCATAGTAATTCCAGCTTCGGCCAATACATAACGCACCGCGTTGATAGGAAATGAAGCATCGTGCTTAACTCTCGTAAAACGTTCTTCCTGGGCAGCCGCGATAATCCGTCCGTTAATAGTCAGAGCAGCGGCACTGTCGTGGTAGAAAGCAGAAATTCCGAGGATTATGTAACGCACGGGGTATTAAATGAGCAGGAATAGTTAGTTGGTTAAACTCAAAAGGAGTTTATTAAATCGGAAGCTATAAAAGTATGATTTCTCTCTTTAAACATGGATTGGTTATCGGGCTTAGGCCACCGCAACTGCAGGGAATCGCGGCCTAGCCACCGCCGAATAATCCCGATAGGAGTGATCATCAGTAGAAAGACCAGCGTTAACAATAGTGGCGAAACCAGTTGGCTAAGTACGTTTCCTAGCGTAAACCATACTACTGCTACCGGGTACAGTAATTTGGGTACCACCAGTCCAGTACCTGCTACTACCGCAGAAGCAACAAACCAGCGCGATTGATCCTGTACAAATCCCAATATGATGCCCAGTATAATGAGCACTAAACCAGTTTCTAGTAGTTGCCTTCGACTTAATTGAGTAATAATGATTTTAGACAGTTTCATGCTCTATATTGTTAAAGTGTTTGGGTATTCGTGTTTCGTATCTGTTACACATGAAGGTCTTACACTGTAACACCCAAACATACTAGAAAATTGAGTAGATAAACGGAGCTAAGGCCGAACCACTGGTGGCCACAATTAGAAAGCCGATCAGTAACAGTAAGACAAAAGTAGGAATGAGCCAATACTTTTTGCGGGTTCGGAGAAATAGCCAGAATTCTTTGAGCGTTTCCATACAGCTAGTTTTGTATCTGCTTTAATAACTTTAATGCCTCTTCATTGGCGGGTTCTTGTGCTAGTACATCACGCAAATATACTTCGGCAGTATCCTGCTTTCCCAGCAGTAGATAATTTGCCGCTAACTGGGTTAGCTTTTCGGTATCGTCAGAACGCTTTGCTTCGGTGAAGGCAAGTATTGACTCAATGGCTTCGGCCAGCCGAAAACTGAGCAGGTCAGTTGATTCCTGTTCCATAATATGCCGTAGATAAGGTAGGGCTTCTTCCAGAGCATTGGTTTTGATAAAGTTAATCGCAATTTTTCGGGCCAGTGCCGGGGAAGGATCTAACAATAATGCTCGTTGAAAGAGGTAATCGGCTTTGTCTAGACTATCTAACTCCATAGCTAATCCGGCTGCTTTAGTAAAAAACTGGGGTTCGTGAGGGTGCTCCAACGTAACTGCTTCGGCTACGTTGAGTGCCTGGGCTAGCTGCTGATTTTGGTAGTAGTGTTGATACAACCGTTCCATAGCTTCATCCCAGGATAGTTGCTGCACGGCCAAAGCTCCAGCAATAGCTTCAGGCAGCGTCCGATTGGCAGTGTCCACATCGGCAATTGGTTCGTAAAACGGCCAGCCTTCCTTCAGCATCATCACCTCGTAAGTCCCTTTCAGCGAGTCTACTTCGGTAATGGGCATTTCCCGCTGTGCCTGCGCCCAGTTGGAAGCTTCAGCCCAATCTCCGCTAATTAGCTTCTGTTCTTGCAGCTTCCGGTAAAAAGCATCCGCAATAAGGGAGTACCCGAGTAAATTAGGATGTACGTGTTCCAGCAGAAGTTCATTTCCGATAATGCTTTGAGGTGTTTTGGTCTCTAAATGTGAGCGAGTATCTACTAAATGTACGTCAGAAAATTGCTCACTTAGTTCACGGATTATACCGTTCATGGCTTCCGGAGCCCGAAAGCGAAGCATATCTAATTCTTTCGCCTGAACGAAATGTTGCTTGGCAGTAGTAAAATCCTCTTGCCGATAAGCATCCAGTCCTGATTGGTAGTGATCTTCGGCTGATTTCTCGCTGGTGCTATCACTGATAAAGGGTGGTAAGTCTCTTTCATTGCTGACTAGTGTGCTAATAAAGGTGGGAATATCTGCTTCATCTAAAAGCGACAGAATCGCAGTCATGTTGGTCTCGTACTGCTGAATGCCCCGTTGGTATAAATCCGACTCGTACGGAATAGATTGTTCGGCGGTCATCCGTTTCATTAGGTTTTCCTGTAACTCTGATTTAGACGGTGCCGGTTGGAATACACTGAATGCATTGGTCAACAACTGCGCTGCACGAAATTCCCGGGATTTCAGTATCAGCTGAACCAAAGTGGGATCGCTCGCTACGGCAGTGGTAGAACCAACGCCCAGTGCTCCGTAGTATTCGTTATGCCCAGCGTAAATCAATACTGCGTCGGGCTGATAATCAACCACTTGCTTCGCAAAATCAAGTACAGTGTAGGAGTTGACCGCAGTCAGTGATAGATTGATTACTTCAATATTCTGGTCAGGAAAGGTGCGGTTTAGTCGGTACTGTAGCCAGCGGTGAAAAGAGCCATTATGTAGGTAGGGATAGCCCACGGCCGTAGAGGCTCCCAGAACAAATATGCGAAATGTATTATCGTCTTTGCTTTTAAGAAACGGTTCCTGATAACCTACCGTCGCATTAGCGTTTTGGGAGAAGTACTTTTCGGAAACCTGCGGATTCATCACCCAATAGTCAACATCGGTTTCGCTGGTTACAAAGAGCGGGTAGTCGTTTCCGTAACCAATAAGCCTTAATACACCTTCCAGCAGTAGTAGTAGCAAAAACGGGAGCAGAACAGCGATAATCTTAAACCATCGGGCACGTTGCTGGGATATGGTAGGTGGTGAACTCATACGCTAGAACTATTCCTAAAATAGCAAAAATTAGAATGGTTTACGCTGATTTTCTAAAATCACATAAGGCGGCCCTTCCTTCCATTGCTGATCTAGCGAGAGATCAAATCCTCCGGCGGTTGAGCAATTTCCCAATACAATATCCAGATCTCCGTCCTGATCTATATCCCCGGCATCCAGGGTAATCCAACGGCCCAGTTCGTGTACTGCCGCGGTGCTGGCCTCAAACTGCGTTTCGGAAAGCTGTTCCAGATACACAAACCCTTCTTCGGGTCGCTGAGCATAATCAGCGAAGAAGGAAACCGCCGCAATGTCCTGGTCGCCATCTTGGTCAAAGTCGCGGGCAATAGCCCGGTAGGCTCCGTTCATTGGGAAAAAGTAAGTTTGCTCAAAGCGTAAATCACCCTGATTACGGAAGATGTATACTCCGTGGTAAGGTTTAAGTACGGTAGAGTAATCGGCATTATCACCACAGGTGTACAGAATATCTAATCGGCCGTCATTGTCAAAATCAGCTAATTCAAAGTAGCTAGAACCGTAGGAGGGCGGAAAGCGCAATAGCACTTTTTCCTCAAAAGCACCGTCGCCCTGATTTTCGTAAAGTGCTATTCGTTCGTCGCCCTGCCCCCAAAGCACGAACAGATCCATTTTTCCGTCTTCGTTAAAATCCTGCGGAATAGCCCATTGGGCACCGGCTTCATTCCGAATCACCGACTCTTTGTAGCTATCTGATTCGTCCTGTTGCCAAAAAGAAAGCCTTCCATTTAAGTATCCAAAACTACAGGTGAGCAATTCAGGGGTCGTATCGCCTACTAAGTCAATGTACAGTGCTTGGGTGACTCGAGGTAAATTGAGTAAATCTAATTTTTGATAACTCAATAAAGTATCTGGTGACAAAACTACTTCGGCTACTTCCCCAGAAGGACGCTCTTCGGGGCGAATATTTTCTCCCAAATAAGTAATTAGTAGCGATGACTGGTCCGGCTGGTTGTTGGAAAGGTTTTGGATATGGCTTATTAACTTGGTTTGAGGCACCAGTGGTTGGGCTTTCCAATCCGAACCAATGGCTAATAACTGCCCCTGGGTATGATCAGCGACTAGCATTTGTTGGGTTTCCTGATGAAAGTAGACACAGGTGACCGCCGGAGGTAGCTTTTTCTCAGGTTGATGAGGTAAAAACTGATTAGTGATAGGTAACGAATCTGATATAACCGGATGGCTCTCAGGAGCTAATGAATCATAAAATTGGACGATCTTTTCCCAGTCTTCAGTAGAAATTAGCGCGGGGCGCGGATACAGTCCGGTTTCGGTAAGGTGGTAGTAGGCTTGCTGGATTTTTGGGTCGTTGATGTTGGCCGGGGCGATACCCATTCGTAGAGCCATCTGCGGTAGCACACTCTTTTGCCAGGTAGCCTTATCCAGTAAATCCGGTTTGGGAAAAGCGTGGCAACTACCACAATGGGTCTGGGCAAGTTGTTCAGATTCATCAACTGACTTGGTTTGGCTGCAAGCCACTAGCCAACCGCTTACCCACACTAAAATGGCTTGAGATAGTATTTTTGGTATTTGATTGGCTGATTGCAAAATATCAGGGATTTACGACGAAACCTTTATTGCGGGTGATCGTGCCGTTGGACTTACTGAATTCATCAATAATGATGTTGGCTTTGGTAGGTCCATCGTAGTGGTTACCACTAAACTTCAGGTTGTTACAGTGCATGATTTTAATGACTGATTCATTAGGAAAAATAGGCTCAAACGTATTAGTTGTGATGATTTTGTTGTTCTCAAACACCAGTCCATCAACTGAGTAGGCTGAGAGGATGGGGCGGTCAAACGTTCGGATGGTGTTATTAATAATTCGGATATTTCGGTTGTAAAATCCGGTTTTAGCCGCTAACGATTTATTTTTTATCTCAGGATTGATGACAATGACGGGTAAACCTACTCCGGCCCGCCCCAAATCGATAAACTGGTTATTACTGATTAGAACATCCGTCACGTTCCCTGACTCATAAAACCACAGCATTTCTCCCCAATTCCTCACCCCTTGCATGCTGGAATAAAATCGGTTATTGGTGATCACTGATTTTCCGGGCGTTTTAACCAGCACGCTTCTGGCCCAGTTTTTCCCGATAGAGCAGCCGGTCATTTCCAGTTCAGCTATCCAACTTATATTCTCCAAACCCATCTCTGGTAGTACGTTTTGGATAGAGTCCTCCGCTTTGATTTCAAAGTAGGAATCGTTGAGGTAGCGAATATCTTTCACCACGATTGTTTCTCCCGTAGGCAGTAGGGTTTCTCGGTTGATAAAGCGAATAGTATCGTCAGGCAAAGCAAACTGAAAACCCACTTGTTGTCGATGTACCACTCGTCCCCCAAGCGTAAAGTCATCAATCAGCCGATCAGATGCCGCATAATTTCCGTGAATATTCAGGCCATCGTCGAGCTGGCTCTCGAACAGGCAATCTTTTAAAACTACTTTTCCTTTACAATTCACAAAGTGTGTAGCATCGGCAGTGACCGATACGATTCGGTCAGAATTGGGAGTGGGCACGACCTGCACTCTTTCTAACCGAATATCCCCGCTTCGTTCGCCGATGACTCCCATACCTGCCGCCGAGTGAATCTTTACGTCTGTCAGGGATACCTGGAAGGAGTTAAACAGATGAATGGATGGCGCAGCCCGGTTGATCCGGTACTCGGGATGGCGCCATTTGGCAACGAAATTCCATCCGGGCTCAGGCAGAGAATCTGCCTGATTATACACCCGAATAGTTTGGTTTCCCAGGTCTTGTAGTCGGTAGTGGGGTTCGTTATGGGCATTCCAGTGCTTCGGGAAAATTTGCGCGAGTTTATAAACGGGATAACCGGTATCAGGATCAAACCAAAAGTTGCCCGAAATCAGGTACTCTTTCCCGAAGGTATCAAACAGCACGTCATCATTGCTCACTCGATATTTCACATAGTCCGCAAACTGCAAGTCGTAGTAGGCACTATCTCTACTGACCGCTACAACTTTTCCTTGTACGTAAAAAGGTATATCCCAGTCAAATGAGAGATTTTTTATTTGTATGTTCTTAGAACGGTGGATTACACTGCCCATCATGAGGCCGTGGAGGATAATTTTTGACCCTTGTCCGTCAATCTCCAGATTTGCCTGCTCGATAATGGGTAGCGCTATGCTTTTAAGTCCATTCTCGTTATTAGTAATGCTTGTGTACTGTTGAAAAGCTTTTTCCGAATGGCAATGGTAGGTGGAAGGGGGAATGAGGAGCTTATTAGCTTTTTCTTTTTTGCAGGCCTCTAGCGCGTGATAGAATGCAAGACTAGCATCCTGGTATTTATCCAGGTAGTCAGCTAAATAAATCACTTTCTCTACGGCCCAAACCGGAGAGAGGGTAAGCGTCAGCAATAAAATCAGATACCATTTTTGCATGAGAAGTTATAAAGAAGGCCGGGTAAATAAATACCCAGCCTTCAAGAAACTTACTTTCTCTAAAAATACCTAATATCCAGTGCTCTGGGTAATATTAGGATTCGTATCTAATTCTTGCTGCGGAATAGGTAAATAGTAATCTTCAGGATTAAAAATAACCGTACCAGAGCGAACACTAGGATACTTCGCTAGTTCTTCTTCCACAATATCCCAGCGGGTAATATCGTACCAGCGCTGTCCTTCGGCAAATAGCTCGCGAAATCGCTCTTCCCGGATAGAATCCCGTAGTTGAGTACCAGCTAATACGTAATCAACTGAAGCGTCGGGAGCATCTGGATCGAGGCCGTAGGCGCGACGGCGCACTTTGTTCATGTACTCTGCCGCTACGGCATCATTTCCCTGAGCATTCATGGCCTCAGCGTACATCAGGTAGATATCAGCTAAGCGAGTAAGTGGCAAATTTGCTCCGTAATTTCGGTTGGTAGAATAGACCGAGTAATCAGTGGGAACCCACTTGCGGAAGCTCCAGCCGATGGCATCGGCGTCACCCACCATAGGCTCCAATATTCGAGTAGTACCATCGCCAAAGACGACCGAATCCACCCCTGGTTCCAGAGCGTTGACTCGCAAACGGGGATCATCACCAAATCGTAGCACATTTACATCGTGCGGATATACGTTGCTCCAGCCAGTTCCTTTGGGCGAAATTTGTAGCGCGATGTTAGCTCCTAAACCACCCTGCCAGGCATTCTCTTGTAGATCGGTAGAAAAATTGATTTCAAACAGCGACTCCGAGCTAAACTCATTTTCCCCGTTGAACAGCCCTTGGTATTCTTCAAACGGAACTAAGGAGAACATGCCACTATTGATAATTTCCTCAAAATAACCTTGAGCAGTAGGATAATCTTCGTAGTTCATATACACTTTGCCCAGTAACGCTTTGGCAGAAAATGCATCAGCGCGAGCCACGTCATCGCCTTCCCAACTATCCGGTAAGGCAGCTTCAGCCGCTTCTAGGTCACTTATAATTTGTTGGTATACTTGATCTACCGTAGCTCGTTCTACAAACATATCGTCTCGAGTAGCCGCTATGTTTAGGGTTAGCGGAATTCCCATCGCATTGGGGTCTCTAGCTGGAATATCCATTCCCCACAAACGAATCATATGGAAGTAGAAAAAACCTCTCAAATATGAAGCCTCTCCAATCATTTCATTGATACGAGTCACCTCATCGCCCGGAGGCTCCTGAGTTTCTAGGTACTGATTGGCGTTGTTGATGAAATCATTCGAGCGGGCAATACCTCGGTAGAAAGCGCGCCAAAAGTTACGAACCAGGTTATTATCTGCCGTTACTTCATTACGATAGAGTTGGTTCCAACCATCAGTACCTAGCCAATCCTGATTAGCAGTTTTGGGTAACCCAAAATGTACTTTGGGCCAAAGATCTGCCCCCCAAAGGTCGTGGGGTTTCATGGCCGAGTATACCGAAGTAAGCGAAAGTTCTAAGTCATTGATATTTTGAAAGAAATTAGCCGCATCAATCTCGTTAGGATTGGTGACATCCAAAGCATCATCTGAACACCGACTAAATAATAGCAAAGCCAGTGCTAAGTAAAGCGTGTTATTCAGAAATCGTTTCATAGTCATTTATATTAAAAGCCAAGTTGAAGTCCAGCTGAAACTAAAGTAGTTTGAGGATACTGCCGAAAGTGATCTACTCCTCGTTGCGTGTTAGCATTACTCGAGTTTTCACTTCCTACCACCTCAGGGTCAATTCCTTCGTATTGAGTAAGAGTCAAAATATTCTGGGCATTTACAAAAATTCGAGCTTGAGTCAGCCCGAGTCGGTCTAGTACCGGATTGGGCAGTGTATAGCCTAGCTGAATATTACGCAGCCGTAGGAAAGAACCATCTTCTATGTGATAAGAAGAAGGTTGACGGAAGTTTCCATTAGGATCAGTAGCAATTAACCGAGGATGCTCCGTAGGGTTCTCAGGTGTCCAAGCCTCAAATGCCAGATCACTGGTATTATAATCGCTGAATACAGTGCGAGTATAGGCTTTGGGAGCATTAAATAGATCAACCCCCTGTACCCCCTGGAAGAACATGGTGAAGTCAAAGTTACGGAAGGTAATGTTAGCATTTAACCCGTAGATCATTTCGGGCCAAGGGTTACCAATAAAAGTTCGGTCGTCGGGAGTAATTACCCCATCATCGTCTATATCCCGGTACTGTAAGTCACCGGGAGCCGTAGATTGGTTCTGATAGACTCCCGTAGGAGAGGCTTCGTTCAGCGCATCAATCTCAGCTTGGGTTTGGAAAATACCAATCGCGTCAAAGCCAAAGAAGGTTCCCATAGGCTGACCGGCCACTGTAATAGAGGTATTACCTGCATAACCATGACCACCGCCACCAGCTAGAATCTGCTGATTATCATCTAGTGCTCTCACTTCATTTTGGTTCCAGGAAGCATTACCAGTGATATCGAAAGTCCAATCGCCCACATTTTGACGATAATTTAGGGCTAACTCAAACCCTCGGTTTTCTACTTCACCAATATTTAACTGAGTACTCTGCGGATTCCGATTTTCCTGTGAAACTCCGTATGAAGGAGGTAATTGCACGCCGATCAACATATCAGTGGTGTTCTTGACATAGTAGTCAGCCGTAATATTAAATCGACCATCCAACAATCCCACATCTACTCCAATATCAGTTTGCACAATTTCTTCCCACTTCACTTCCTGATTAGGGAAACGGCTTAAGTAGAACCCTCTCACCTTACTACCGCCTGACTGCCCGGTGGGGTCAAATGCGTAAGTAGAACGGGTGTTACGATAGGTGGGTGAGAAGATATAATCACCAATACGGTCGGAGCCTAGTATACCCCAACTAGCTCTCAGCTTCAAGTCCGAAAGCCAAGAGACATTTTGCATGAATTCTTCTTCAATTATGCGCCATCCGGCCGAGAAGGAAGGAAAAACACCAAATTGATTAGCCGTTCCAAAACGAGAAGAACCATCGCGGCGTATGCTGGCACTAAATAGATATTTACTGTCAAAGCTGTAGTTGATCCGCCCAAAGAGTGATTCTAATCGGTACTGATCATCAATAGTAGTACGATCCGAAATATCAACCGCACCGGTGGCTAAGGCGAAACTACGGGCGAAGTTTACGGGGAAATCTTGAGCAGTAGCCGTAAAGTCTATACCATCACGGCGAAAGCTTTCGTACCCCCCCATTACGGTAAAGTCATGCTTGCCTAGTGATTTATTGTAGGTTAATACTAAGTTAGTGTTTAACTCTTCGGCGTCACGGCTGCGCATCGTGAGCGAGTTGATAGGGTTAGACAGTGCACCGTAGTTGAATGACTCGGCAAAATGCTCTCGCTGCAATGCGGCGATATTGACTCCTACGCTACCGCGTAGCATCAAACCTTCCAAAATATCTACTTCGCCGTATACATTACCGTTAATTCGGTTCACTTTTTGTAGAATATGATTCTGCATTTGAACCGCTACTGGATTGGGGCCTTGGAAGTAAGAAGCAGCGGTACCCCACCCACCGAAGGGATTGCTCTCGTCACGTACTGGCATAATCGGGATCGCCCGGAATACGGTTTGCAAGTCGCCACCGTCAGTAGCTGTAGGATTCTCTCGGGTACGAGAAACCAGTAGGGATTGTCCTAGACGCACGCGCTTGCCAACTTTATAGTCGGAGTTAGCTCGTAAGGCAAACCGCTCAAACCAATTGTTAATCATTACCCCTTCTTCCCGGTCGTAGGCTCCCGACACAAAGAAAGAAGCGTTTTCATTTCCGCCAGAGATAGATATATTATGCATCTGCTCTATACCACTACCATCAAACATCTCGTCTACCCAGTTGGTATTGGGTAAACTTTCGGGATTATCCCAAGCAGGCTCTGGGTCTTGTCCCGCATTGATTCTGGCGATAGAACTGGCGCGAACAAAATCTTCGGTGCCCAGCATATTGGGCAGTGGACGAGGCTGGCGTATTCCTACTTGGGTATTGAAATTAACTTTTACTCTTCCTTCGGCTCCTCGCTTGGTAGTGACTAGAATTACCCCGTGCGCGGCCCGAGCACCGTAGATGGCGGCGGCTGAAGCATCTTTTAAGATCTCAATGGACTCTACATCATTGGGGTTGAAGAAATTGCCGGGGTCCATGGGTACTCCGTCTACAATCCTCAGTGGATCGGTATTTCCGATAGAGCCTGAGCCTCGGATATTCACCCGGGCCGGGGCACCAGGACTTCCTTCTGTTCGCACTACTTGTACGCCGGCAGCCTGGCCTTGTAGAGCATTCTCCAGACGACGTTCGGAAAGGCGGGTAATATCCTGTGATCTTACCGAAGATATAGCTCCGGTTAAATCTGACTTTTCTTGGGTACCATAACCCACTACTACTACTTCCGAAAGAGCTTTAATATCGGGAGACATAGTAAGGTCTACTACGCTTCTCCCGTTGATATTCACCTCTTGTGTTTCATACCCTACTGAAGAAAATACTAGCGTCTGGGCATCGTCAGGAACGGTAAGGCGGTAGTTGCCATCTATATCGGTTACGGTTCCAATTGTAGTAGCTTTCACTAAAACATTCACTCCTGGTAGCGGCGACTGCTCTTCATCGAGTACCGTTCCGGAGATATTTTTCTCCACTACGATAGGTGCTCTCAGTGGCAGGTTTTTCATCCGGTTAACAGCATTTACGTGCGCATCGTAAAAGCTCTGCTGTTCAGTAACTCCTGATTCCTCTTTTTTAGATTTTACTTTAGGAGCTACCGGATAAATACCATAGATCTGATCGCTAATCTTTTCGTGACGTAATCCTAAAGGCGGAAGAAGTAGCTCCAGGGCTTCATCTAGCGTCTTAGATCTGTTAGAAGAGTTAGAATCTACACGTTTTCCTTCTACCAACTGGCTAGCGTAGTTGAACCGCACATCGTGCTTAGTTTCCAGGTGGTTTAAAACGGTCTTTAGACTACTGATCTCTTGTTTAGGAACATTGTTAGTAGCCAGGAGTGGGGTAGACAGTGCTACCGTCTGAGCAGTGGCAAGATTGCCAATCAACAGCGCAAATGCTAGAATACCGCTGCGAATAAAGTGGCGTAAAATACTACACATAGGAATTGGGGTTTATAAAAAAAGGTGTTTGGTTGCTATTGATCTCATGGTGATTGTTGAATAATATATTGGTTGCCATCTTGAGATATATTCAGTAAAAAGGATTTTTCCAGCGTGGTGAACAGTACCGATAGGTCGTCAGCGGGAGTTGACCCGGTAAACCGCAGTTGGCTTAACTCCTGACTAGCAAACTGTAACTCGACGCCGTAGCTGTCGGCTAATATCTCCTGTATTTCGTACAGTGGCTGATCATTAAAGTATAGTTCGTTTTCCTTCCAGGAAGAGATTTGGGCTGGCTCTATCACCTTCTGAATAGACACTGATTGCTGCTGGTCTACCTTGGCCGACTCACCGGGAGCCATCGCCAAAAGTTCAGCGTTGGTTTCGGGAGACGTTAAGCGCACTTTCCCTTCGTCCAGTACCACCTGCGTAATGCCTCGCCGGTCTTTCACGTTAAAAGCGGTGCCCAGCACCTCAATATCTACCTGATTGGTATGCACTACCAGTTTCACCGGTTGATCAGCAGTTGTTTTCTGATGAGTAATCTCAAAATAGGCCTCCCCGGTAAGCCACACTTCCCGAATCTGATCGGTGGCTAGACTTGACGAATAGGAAAGCTGAGAATTGGCGTTGAGGTGCACGGTGGACCCATCGGGTAGTTCTAGCGTTTTAACTTCGCTAAACTGGGTTTGATGTACTTTGGTAGTATCGTAGATGAAGTAATACAGAAAGCCTAGTAGGATGGTTAGTCCGCTGAGAGAAGCGGCCATTAACCAGGAGCGTATTCGGAGGCTCTTTTCTGAATTTATCTGTCCCTTCTTGGCAATAGCCTGATACATTCGATCCGAAACGGCCGGAGAAGGTTGAGATGCCTCAGCTACTTCGGTCCAGAGCTGTTGAAATACTTCATCGTATTCTTCAGCTCTATTTTGAGATAAGTGGTTGTATAGCTGTTTTTTTTCTTCAGGAGTACACCGTCCATTAAGGTACTTTTGAAGAAGTTTTTGCGAGTGATCCATTCTTGCTGTTTTGTAGACAAGTGCAAATACACTTTAAATACAGCTGAAAACATAGTTAAGGACTACTCTGATAAAAATTAGGCTAATAATTATGGTATTCGTAAAAAATAACGCTGATCGTTATTTTGAGTGAGTGTAATGGGTAGGATTGACTTAAAAATCGATAAAGTGAAGCAAGGAGATGATACTGGCGGAACGGTAGTTGAGTAAGAAGCCCTTTACAGTTTGGGTAGCTTTAGCTAATTGTGATTTTACTGTGGAGAGAGATAAGCCAAGTAAATTGGCAATTTCAGCCGGTGAATATCCTTCCTCGAAGTGCATCTTGTAAATTACCTGTCGCTTTTCGGGTAGGGATTCAACTAAAGCATCAGTAAGCTGACGACACTCTGCTAAGGATATTTCATCATCAGCCACGGCCATGCTAGCTGCCTGGGGAAACTCAGTAGTGTTCAGTTGCTGTGCCCGGCTTGCCTGTTGCTTTAAGTAACTGAATGCACAATTGCGGGTTATTTTGTATAAGTAATGCTCCAGCGGCCGACTGCTATCTACTAGATGCCGTTTTTCCCAAAGGCGAATAAATACTTGTTGGGTAACTTCTTCGGCATCGGCTGATGAGTGGGTTATTTTGGTACAGTA
>CAKZYJ010000235.1 GCA_937884755.1 uncultured Flammeovirgaceae bacterium | reverse complement strand
TATAGGCACGCATAATTTGGTCATCATAGAAACTTGCGTCTAAAGGGTGAACGGGATCTAATTCCTTCCAAGCTGTTTCAATGCTCTCCAATGTCTGAGGCCAATTGTTTTCGGCAATTTTTACATTGAGATACCCATTGGGATTCTCTGAATAGCGGAAAACCACGGGTTTAATAGCATTTTCCAGGGTCTCATAATGAAAGTTCTTTACTACACCAACAATCTCGGTCTCAGTGCCATCTAAGGTGATAACTTCACCGAGCGCTAATGTGGGATTACCTCCTCCAATTCCAAAGCTTTTAATTAGCTTTTCATTCACAATAGCTTCACTTTGCTGACTGTTCGTAAAATTACGGCCAGCAAGTAAGGTATATGCATGAAGTGGTACGTACTGCTCATCCACAAAATTTTGCCATACGCTGGTAGAATCATTAGGATCATCATAGGTTAATTCAGCACTCCACGCGTTACCTAAGCTAGTGACTAAGGTGGACTGTGAAATATTGCTTACCGCAGAAATTTCGGAAAGCTTATTCGTAAGAAGTTTAGCATCATTGCCTTGCAAACTAACGTTCAATACATGTTCCGTCTCAAATCCAAGGTCAAAGGACAGAAAGCTGCGGTATTGATAATAGCCGATGACCGTGGTGGTAATGAAAATAAGTGAAAAGACGTACTGGATAACGATAAGCGACTTACGCAAAGTAATTCTTTGGAAAGCCTGAAATGCCGGAAGTCCTTTCAGAACTTGTAGCACTTTCAGTCGGGAGAAGAATACCGCCGGAAATACTCCCGCCATGATTCCAATCACTATGGCTAGAAGCCCAAAGGGTAAAAGTAGGGAAACAGAAAGTTCAAGTTCCACCAAGCGGTTTATGTAGGGGTGTAGCGCAACAAACTGTTTTTTCAATACCAAAAACAACCAAAATGAGCAAACCAGTGCTAGTAGCGAGACGATAACTGCCTCCGTAATAAATTGGCTGATCACTTGAGTTTTCTTAGCGCCTACTACTTTACGTATACCTACTTCTCGGGAACGTTTTAGTGCCCTCGCCATAGAGAGGTTCGCATAGTTAAAACAGGCTGAGAGAATAACAATAAAGGTCAGGCCAATTACAATCCAAAGAGCAGTGCTACTCATTGTCCTATCTACATCATTCACCAGACGACTACTAGTGGAAATATTGGTTAAAGGTTGTAGAGAGAGCATAAGTCTTCGGCCTTGAACCGCTGTATTTTCTGTGGCACTCAGTTGATCCAGGTTCGTTTGAAGAGCTTCTACATCATGGCTTTTCGGAAGTGTGAGGTAGGTATAATTCATGAAGAAGCTTTCCCAGCCAAAAGCATCTTCCTCGGTGCGCGGCTGTTGAAGCTCAAACGTAGCAAATGATACTAACGCTTCAAATTGAAGATGAGAGCGTTGGGGAATAGCCCGCATGACTCCAGTAACTACATATTCAACCGTGTCAAACTTTACCGAGTGACCAACCACATCGGTTTTACCAAATAGTCTCTGGGCAGACTCCTCGGTTAGTACCAAAGAATAGGGTTCGTTTAAGGCAGTAGTTGGATCACCCTGTATTAACGGATAGGTAAAAACACTAAAAAATGAGTGGTCAGCCCAATACGCTTCCAAGGGTAGTTTAGTATCACCTACTACTGCATCACCGCTAAAGCCTCTCCGGAGTATCGTTAATTCTTCTACCCCTGAAATAGTTTCTCGGATCTGATAACCTGCTTTTATTGAAGTGGACGCGAGATTCATCGATGATCCATCATTTCGCTGGTTTGTTGTGATTACTCGATAGATCCGGTCTTTCTTCTCATGAAAATCATCATATGATTGCAGGTCTGAAATAAAAGCAATCATGAGTAAACCTACCGACATACTAACCGCTAGTCCTACAACATTGATGGTAGTGAAAAGCTTGTTTCGTGCCATGCTGCGGTACGAAGTCTTAAAATAATTCTTAAACATACTATAGTGATTTAGTTGGTACGTGCCTCCCAGCGATTTTATAATATCCGGCCTAAAGAGCAGCAAGACATCGATAGCAAACTTAACGTTGGCGTTTCGTCTTCCTGATGCGTTCACTCGTTCTTCGTACAGTTCTAGCAAGTCACCTTCAATGAAGGGGTGTAACTCTGGGTGGCAGAACCAGCGAAAGAAGTGTAGTAAAGGTTTGGGCGGAGAAGGCTTCATTGGTTATTCATTTCTGAGAGAATCTACCGGGTTGACGAGGGCGGCTTTGAGAGATTGGAAACTCACCGTTAATAAAGTAATCACCAGGGCTCCAACACTAGCTGATGCAAAAATCCACCAAGAGATTTCGGTGCGGTACTCATAGTTCTGCAACCAACTATGCAAGAAATAGTAAGCGATGGGAATAGCTAGTAGACAGGAAATGATAACTAGAGCCACAAAGTCTTTAGAGAGTAATTGCCATAACTGAATTACGGAAGCCCCTAACACCTTACGGATGCCGATTTCTTTGATGCGTTGTTCAACAACGAAGGAAGCTAACCCAAATAGCCCCAAGCAAGAGATGAAAATGGCAAGAATTGCAAAGATAGAGGAGAGTTTACCAATGCGTTGTTCGGCCCCAAACTTTTTAGCATATTCCTGATTGACAAACTTATAGTTAAAGGGTAGGGAAGGAGCGTATGCTTTAAACACGGTCTTTATTTCTGCCAGTGCTTGCTGGGTATCTACACTAGGGTGCAATTTGAAGGAGACCACTCCTCCTTGCCAGGGCAAAATTGAGAAGATCGAGGGCCGGGCCGGGTCATAGGGTGATCGCATCACCATATCTTTCACCACCCCAATGACCTGATAATCTTGATCCCCATGTTTTACTATTTCACCAATAGGGTTTTCTAAACCCATTAGTTCTACGGCCGACTCATTGAGTATAAATGCATTGGTATCACCGTTAGCCAAAGACCTCGAGAAGTCTCTTCCTTCTATCAATTGCCAATCTACGGTTTTACCGTAATCATGGCTTACCCGGATTAAACCAAAACCCTCTCTGAAGTCCGGGTCTTTCCCTTGCCAGGTAAAGTCGCCGTTGTTTTCGGCAATTTCCGTTAGAGCTCCGTTGGATTCGGCTACTTCTACAATGGCTCCGGTGTTTAACAGATCGTTTCTGAAAGCATCGAAGTGCTCATGGATCGCAACAGTACTGGATGTATATACTAACCCCCGTTGATCATAGCCTACTGGGCGATCCTGAGTAAACTGAATCTGACGGAAAACAATGGCGGTGCCAATAATTAGGATCATTGACACGGCAAACTGAAGAACCACCAAAACTTTCCGAGGTATAACCGCTAGTCCACCCATTCGGAGCATCGTGAAGGCTCCTCCTTTCAACACTTTGACAGGTTTAAAAGATGATAGATAAAAGGCAGGGTAACTTCCGGCTAGTAAGCAGGTAAACAAGCAGAAACCTAAGCACAAGAGCCAAAATGTAGGATTTGACCAGACAACCACCATACTTTTGCCAGAAAGCTGATTGAAAAGCGGTAATGCTAGTTGTGCCATCAGCAACGCTAGTATGAAGGCCACGATTACTACTAGCAGTGACTCACTAAAAAACTGAGTAATCAGTTGTCCTCGCCCTGAACCAACGGCCTTACGTACCCCTACTTCTCTCGCCCTTTGTTGAGAGCGAGCCGTACTGAGGTTCATAAAATTGATACAGGCCAGCAGCAGGACAAAGCCTCCAATAATTCCAAAAAGCCACACAAATTGAATAAGGCCACCACTAACTTCTCCGTTTTCGAACTCGCTGTATAAGTGCCATTGGCTCATAGGATGAAGAAAAACCTCAGGCTTTCGAGATTGGGCCTCTTCCGGAGGTAAATGTTTGAACTTAACATCCTTAATTTTAGCAGACACCTGGTCAAAAGTAGTGTTGGGAGCAATTTGAGTGAATACTCGAATAAAATTGTTATTCCAGTTACTTTCATGGTACTCTACCCAAGGGTTCATCGCTACGTATGATTGCCAGGAGCCCAGAAAGGCAAGGTCACTGAACTCAGTGTTTTGAGGCATATCTTGGTATACTCCGGTTACCTTTACATCGATTTTGTCGTTAATTCTTACTACTTGATTTATAGGATCATCGCTGCCGAAAAGGGTGTTGGCTAATGAAGCAGATAGAAAAATGGAATGAGGATCCTTGAGACCATCACGGGTGCCTTTCAGCATGCTAAGGCTTAGCATATGCGGAGCCTCATGTTCCATGAAAATACCTGATTGCGTAATGGTCTTTTCGCCAACAGCTAGGGAATGTTCTCGCGTAAACGTTGACATCACTACGTATTGGAAATCATCACGGTAGGACTCCTTTAGCTCAGGGGCAATTGGTAGTGACATGTACTTTCCGGTTCTTACTTCACCGTTTAAGGTATAGTTGAGCATTACTTTAGCGATACTGCTATAGTTTTTGTAGTACCTGTTGAAAGTCCACTCATCGAGAATCCACAAGCCAATTAATATCGCTACGGCCATGCCGACCGTCAACCCACTGATATTGATGAGCGAATAGCCCTTATGCTTGAAGAGATTTCTCCATCCGATGATAAAATAGTTCTTATACATAGCAATACGGTTTAAAGATTGTGTTCTATGAAATGGTCGGATAATCCCTGGTCTAAAAAGTAGCAAGACATCTAGAGCGAACCGAATATTCGCTTTCCTCTTCCCTTTCTCACTCACTCGCTCTTCGTAGAGTTCTAGTAGGTCACCTTCAATAAAAGGATGCAAGTCCGGATGGCAAAACCCGCGGAAAAAGCGGAGTAAGAATTTCGGTGGCGGTAGCTTATTCATTTCTGAGAGAGTCAACGGGATTTCTGCGGGAAACTAAAAAGGTTTGGGGGCTAATGGTCAACAAGCCCAACAGCAATAGCAGTACCGATCCAAGTAGAATAGTACTAAGCCCAAATTCTACGCGCACCACTAAAAAATCTAGCCAAAACCGATTGAAAAAATAGCTTAGAGGCGCAGCGATAATCACCGAAATGCTCAATAGCATGAGAAATTCTCTCGACAATAAATAGGTTACGTTGATTGTGGTAGCTCCTAAAACTTTTCGGATACTGATTTCTTTGGTGCGTCTCTCAGTAGCATAAATGGTCATGCCTAGCAGCCCTAAACAAGCAATTGAGATAGCCAGGAAAGCAAAGAACCCTATCACGGATACTAAATCAAAAATACCCTTGTTGTATCCGGCGAGTTCATCGTCAAAAAACTCGTACTTAAAGGGATGTATGGGGTCTACTGTTTTCCATTTTTCCTTCAACTGGGCAATTGCTCCCATTTTATCTATTCCCGCTAACTTCACATTTACAAAATGAAACTTCTCAGGTTCGTTCCTCAAAATAACGGGGCGGATGATCTGACGCACAAAAAGCAGGGAAAAGGTAAAATCCTCGACTACACCTACCACTGTTAGCGATTGACCATTAGCTGTTTCAAAGGATTCCCCGATAATATCAATAGCGCTTTCGTAACCAAAAACCCGCGCCATCTCCTTGTTCACCAGGATCGATTCGCTAGCATTTGCACCTTCGTTGGAGAGATTGCTACCAACCATCAGCTCAATGTCTAGCGTATTAATAAAACCTTCGTCTACACTCAGGTCAATGACTTGTATACCTTCTTCTCCCGGTGGTTTTAAGGTAATACCGTCGTTGCGACCACCTCCCGGAAGGTAGGCACAGGCCGATATTTCAGTAACCCCAGGCACATCTTGCAGGGCGTTTTTCACTAGCTGATAATCATTACTCTGAAGGTTAATATTCACTACATTGTGGGCGTCAAAACTATATTCATACGCCATAAAGTGTTTGAATTGATTAAATCCTACAATAGACGTGACGATGAATAAGAGGGAAATTACAAATTGGGTAATGATGAGGACTTTGCGTAAAGCCAAACCGCCCACCGACCGCTCGCTCTGCTTTTTTAACGCCTTGATCGGTCTAAAGCCGGATAGTCTTAGTGCCGGAAAAGCTCCAGCTATCAGACCGGTTAAAAGCGCCAGGCCAATAAAAATGATAAAAACGGGTAGGCTCGCTTGCATATCAAAATTCAGGTGCTGGTTCACCCAAAGATTCAGAAAGGCAGAGCGAATAAGGAATAGAATGCCTACAGCTAGAATCAACGCCAGGAAAGCGGTGATGACCGACTCTCCGAGAAATTGAAAGGTCAGGTCTTTCCGGCGGGCACCATTTACTTTGCGAACGCCTATTTCCTTAGATCGGGTTAATGTACGGGCGATGGACAGATTGGTGTAATTCAAACAGGCCGAAAGCATAACCACCAGTGCCAGCCCCGCCAGAATGTAGTAGGCAAACATGGGTAAACCGATTAGTGTATCATTGCTTATTACCGGTCCCGGAGTGATAGCGGTCAATGCCTGTGCGGTGAAAACAGAGTTTTTAAGCCTTTCATCGCCTTTATATTGAAGAGCTGATAAATGCGCTAGAGTTGAGTTCAGTTGTTCTTCACCAACTTGATCTCTCACCTGAACGTAGGTATAGCTTTTGGAGTAGTCTCCCCAAGCTATCGATGCATCGTAGATCTTATTTTGTGCATGTAGCCGGGGAAGAGATGAAGAAGAGACTAGCACATCAAACTGAAGGTGGGTTTTGTGACGCTGTTTTGCCAGCACTCCAGTAACGGTATAAATCCCCCAGGGCACAGGAGTATGCCCTTCTTCGGTGAACATATCGATGCCGCGGTCAGAAAAATCAATGGTTTTACCAATCGGGGCTGCTTGTCCTAATAGTTGTTCCGCAATTAGGCTGGTAATAATCATGGTGTTGGGTTCAACCAGCGCACTACGGCGATCTCCCTCTTCTAATTCATAACTAAATATCCGGAAAAAAGCAGGGTCGGTAAAATAGCCCTTCAATTCCGCATAGTTTTGATTGTATACCGCATCTCCGCCAAATCCTTTTCGTAAACGGGTCACTTCCTTGATAATCGGAGAACCGGTCTTTAACTCTTCGGCCAAAGGTGCAGGAGTAGTTGCATAAGGCCGCCTATGATCAGCGGGTTTAGTCAGAATCCGGTAAATAATATCTTTCTCTGCATGGAAATGAGCATAGCCTTTCTTGTAAGCGAAAATTAAAATGATAAACATGCTAACGGACATAGCCACCGCCAGACCAAATACATTGATAAACGAAAAAGCCTTGTACTTTATAATATTTCTCCAACCGATTTTAAAGTAGTGTCTAAACATAGCGGTATGATTTACGGATTGAGGTTGTTGGAAGGGGCGAATAATGCTAGGACGAAAAAGCAACAGCACATCTAAGGCAAAACGGATATTAGCCCTCCTTTTGCCTTGCTCTTCCACTCGCTCTTCGTACAATTCCAGTAGATCACCCTCGATGAAGGGATGAAGCTCCGGGTGGCAGAACCAGTGGAAGAAGCGAAGTAAGGGTTTGGGTGGTGAGGGTTTATTCATTTCTGAGGGAGTCTACCGGATTCATTCTGGCGGCTTTTACTGTTTGGAACCCTACTGTAAACCAAGCAATCAAAATTGCTAATAATCCCGCACTAGCAAAGTGCCACCATTCCAAATCAATGCGATACGCAAAGCTTTCCAACCAGTTTTTGGCGATGAAATAGCTAGTGGGCAGGGCAATCACAATAGCCATAGTAACCATCTTGGTAAAATCACCGGATAAAAGTCGTACAATACCAAGATCAGAAGCACCCAGTATTTTGCGGATGCCGATTTCTTTTAGCTTGCGTTCGGCGGTGAAGGCGGCCAGGCCAAATAATCCTAAACAGGAAATAAGAATAGCTATTACTGAAAAATATTTGGATAGACTAGCCACCCTCTGTTCAGATATGTAATGTGCTTGATATTCTTCATCTAGAAATCTAAATTCAAAAGGAACACCTGGATTGAATTTGTCATAGAGTTTTTCCAGCCTTGTTATCGTCTCTCTTTCTTTACCTGCTTGTATTTTTACAACAACAGTATTGGCATCTTCTGGCAAAAAAATCAAAAACATGGGCTTTATTTCTTCATAGAGTGATTGGAAATGGAAGTCCTTTACAACTCCTATGATTTCCCTTTCCCCTCTGATATTAACCACTTTCCCAATCGGGTCGGTTAGTCCTATGGTCTTAATTGCTGTTTCGTTAAGGATGATTTTTTTACCTTCATTACTAAAAGTTCTGGAAAAAGAACGCCCTTGTAGTAATTCAATACCTAATGTTTCTATATAGTCGTATCCAACTCTAGTAAAAGTATATTGAATTGGTGAGCGACCTTCTCCGCCGTAACCACCGCCAGAGTTGTCGAAATCGGAAATACTCCCTTCAAGTACTGTAGCATTTACGATACCTACTGTACTTTTTGCCTCTTGTAAGAACGATTCAATATTTTCAATCAGTTTTCCTTCTTTTTCAAAAGTAAGTATGTTGTCTTTCTCGTATCCAAGGCTTTTAGACTGTACAAAGTCAATTTGCCTGGTTATCACCATAACCGAGACAATAAGTATAATTGAGATACTAAACTGAAAAACGACTAATCCTCTACGAGTGATTATTTCACCAATTGATGTTTTCAAGTTTGCCTTTAGTACTTCGTTAGGCTTCAGTCTTGAGATGAAGAATGCAGGGTAACTACCAGAGAGGAACCCAGTAAGAATAATAATGAGCAAAGCAACTAATATGAGATTAATATCCAGACTAAGTACTAGTTGCTTGCCTGTAATTACATTGAATTGAGGGAGTAAAAGTAGAACAAGTGATACAGCAATAAGTGATGAGATGAATACCAACACCACAGATTCTCCTATAAATTGGAAAACGAGTACCTTTCTAGACACACCTATGGTTTTTTTAATGCCGACTTCCTTTAATCGCCTAGATGCTTGCGCTGTAGAAAGGTTCATAAAGTTAATACAAGCAATTATTAGGATAATGATTGCTACAACTGAGAAAAGTATCACGTAATTTATTCTTCCCCCAGCCTGTTTACCATTTTCATAGTGGCTGTGTAAATACCGTTCAGAATAACGTTGAGTAAACATAGTGCCAATCCACTCAGGGTGTTTTTCACCGTACAAAGGCTCTAGCTTTGATCTATAAAAGTCGTTGATCTTAGCATTGAACTGATCGATGTCTACACCATCCTTTATTGTAATGTAAACACTTGGGTTATTGCTACCCCAATCATTATCACTTGGGTGGCGCTTATCTAGGTATAGCTTATTTGTCAATAAAAAGTCAAACTGCTCAGATGTATTTACATTCGCTATATCAAATACCCCTGAAACTATGTAGTCACCAGCATAGATAGCTTCCCCATCAGTATTATCAACTACATTAATTATCTTACCTATTACATCATTCTCTGAATCGAAAATACTAGCAGCAAGTTCTTTAGAGATTACAATTGCATTTTTATCGGCTAGTACTATGTCTTTATCCCCTTGGATTAATTCGAAAGAGAATACCTTGAAAAAATCTTTACCCGCCAATTTTCCACTTGCTTTTATCTTTTTTTCATTAAAAGATAATATGGCACTAGAAGCCTCATCTACTACTGGCACCACGTATTCTATCTCACCTAACTCTTCTATTAAGGAAGGTGCCAATAAGTCTGAGTTATTCTCACTTGTTTTAATACCATTTGGGTTATTTAAATTTCTTAGTACCTGATACAATTTTTGATCATTTTTGTGAAATTTATCTATTA
Source organism: uncultured Flammeovirgaceae bacterium (assembly GCA_937884755.1). Lineage (GTDB taxonomy): Bacteria > Bacteroidota > Bacteroidia > Cytophagales > Cyclobacteriaceae > Tunicatimonas. The sequence continues at coordinate 16,756 of CAKZYJ010000235.1, read as the reverse complement.
ATAATTCATCGTTTACCCACAGAAAAATCAATAGAGCACAAGCCAGACCGGAGGATAAGCCGACTAAGTTGATAAGAAAAGTACTTTTGTAGCGACGGAAGTTGCGGTAGGTAAGGATTAAGTTATGACGTAGCATCGCACGATGATTAGAGGGTTGGTATAATGTAAATGATCGAATAATCCCTGGCCGGAAGAGCAATAGCACATCCACAGCGAATCGGATATTCGCTTTCCTTTTCCCTTGCTCTTTCCTCCGTTCTTCGTACAATTCTAGCAAGTCGCCTTCAATGAAGGGGTGTAGTTCCGGGTGACAGAACCATCGGAAGAAGCGAAGCAGAAATTTCGGGGGCGGCTTGTGTGTTTGCATATTGCTTACTCTTCTTTTAACGATTGGACTGGATTCACGCTCGCCGCTTTAACGATCTGCAATCCTACGGTCACCCAGGCGATGCCTAGGGGGATTAACCCCGCGCCGATGAAATACCACCAGGCTAGATCAATACGGAAAGCAAAGTCACTTAACCAGTTTTGAGCCAATACATAACTTATCGGTACGGCGATTATAATCGCGAAGAATACCATTTTGGTAAAGTCGGTAGACAGCAGCCTGACAATGCCCCATACGCTGGAACCCAGAATTTTTCGGATGCCGATTTCCTTGGTACGTCGCTCGGCAGTAAAGGTAGCTAAGCCGAACAAGCCCAGGCAGGAAATGATAATGGCTAAACCGGCAAAATATTTTGATAATACTGCCACCCGGTTTTCTGCTTCATATAGGGCTTGATACTCATCATCCATGAAGCCATATTCAAAGGGGACATTAGGATTAAACTTATCAAATATGCCGGCGATGTTGGCGATGGCTTCCTTTTCCTGACCCGCCTGCATTTTTACGGAGATCACATCGCCATAATTTTCTTCGCCACTAAATAGCCGGAATATGCAAGGGGCTACTGGATTGTACAGCGATTCATATTGAAAATTTTCTACGATACCGATAATCTCAACTTTTTCACCCCAAAAAGTCATCGTTTTCCCTATAGGGTCTTCCAAGCCCATTCCCTTGACGGCGGCCTCATTTAATATCACTTTGCTCGTTTCTGAACCAAAAGTCCGGGAAAAACTTCGTCCTTCGTTCAGGCTAATTCCGAAGGTTTCTATGAAATCATAATTGGTAATAAAAACATCTATAACAAAAGGCTTATCCTTTCCCTCCCAATCCAAATTACTCGTCGAATTATAATGGCTAACGAGTGTACCCGCCGAGTTGGTGGCATTTATCACCTGAGGCAGTGCTCGTACTTCAGCTAGAAAACTTTCTATGTGTGAGTCCAGTTCTCCGTCATTTTTGATAGTCAGTATATGCTCTCTATCGTAGCCCAGATTCTTATTGTGTATAAATTCCATCTGACGGTAAATAATGAATACTGCCACAATCAAGACGATGGACATGGTAAATTGAAAAACTACCAGCCCCTTTCTTACCCAAATTTCCCCAAAAGAGAGATTAAGTTTTCCGAGAGCGCCCCTGCCTTTCAATACCTGAACCGGGTTAAAACTGGAAAGATAAAAGGCGGGGTAAGTACTAGAAACAATACCGGTCAGTAATGTAATGCCCAGCACAGTGCCGAGGGTGGTAATAGAGAAATCTAAACCAAGTTGCTTGCCAGTAATCTGATTAAACTGCGGAAGAATGGCGGTGATCAGAATTCCTGCTATCAAAAGAGAGCATAACGAAATTAGAAGAGACTCCATGACGAACTGAAAGGCAAGATTTTTCCTGCTTGAGCCCAATGTTTTTTTGATGCCTATTTCTTTTAATCGGATGCTGGCTCGGGCGGTAGATAAATTCATGAAGTTGATACTGGCTATCATCATTATCAGCACCGCTATAGCAGAAAACATCCACACATAAGCTATACGTCCCCCGGCATCCACACCATTTTCGTATTTTCCATGCAGGTATCTGGAAGAATATTGCTTTAGTAAAAACTCATATTTCCAATCTCGATGAGAAGCCACCAAATCTGTTATTCTAGTGTTGAGGTCATTAATATCTGAGCCTTTAGCCAGGATTAGGTAAGTAGAGGCTGCATCATTGTTCCAATCCTGTGGCCTATCCTTCAGGCCATCATAAAAATCATAGGTGAATACAAGGTCAAAATTCTCTGAGGACTGAGAAGACAGCTTATCAAATACTCCGGTAATTGTGAAGGATTGGCTTAAATCGATGATATCCCCGATTTTTTTCTGCCATTCAAAGGTTTTTCCAATCGCGTCTTCGGTGGAGTTAAATAATTTCAGGGCTATTTCTTTAGAAACGACGGCACCGTATTTATCAGCTAGCACCTGCCCTTTATTCCCATGGATCAATGGATAAGAAAACATCTCGAAAAAACCATCATCCGCATACTTAGGGGTTGCCTTTAGTCCCTGCTTCTTTTCATAGAGAAGAATACCTTCAAGAGTATTATGTGAAAGTGTGGATATGGCGACTTCTACTTCAGGTATTTCGTCTTCCAAGGCCTGTGCCAGCGGAGCTGGACTTGAATCCCACAGCTCATTCTTACCACCCCTGGGGTAAAGTTGCATCAGCTGATACAACTGCTCGTCTTTTTCATGAAATTTATCCATCTGTAATTCATCCTGCACCCATAGAGCAATAAGTAACGCACAAGCTAGTCCCGTAGATAAACCCAGTAGGTTAATCAGAAAAGTGACTTTATGACGCTTAAAATTTCTGAATGAAATGATAAAATTATGCTGTAGCATGGCAATGCGATTAATAGGTTGAGGTTGTTTAAATGGACGAATAATACTGAGCCGAAACAGCAGCAATACATCATCAGCAATCTTATAGTTGGCTTTTCGTCTTCCTGATTCCTTCACTCGTTCTGCATTCAGCTCTAGCAAGTCACCCTCAATGAAAGGGTGTAAGTCCGGGTGGCAAAACCAGCGGAAGAAACGAAGTAGGTATTTGGGTGGCGAGGATTTATTCATTTCGTAATGAGTCTACGGGGTTGGCGAGGGCGGCTTTTACCGTCTGCAATCCTACGGTTAACCAAGCAATAAGTAGTACGAGTAGTCCCACCCCAGCAAAGTACCACCACTGTAGGTCAATATGAAAGGCGAAGTTTTGCAGCCAGCGTTGGGCGATGAAGTAGCCGACCGGTAGAGCGATCCCGATGGCTACTGCCACCATCTTGGTAAAATCACTGGTAAGTAAACCTACGATGTTATTAACGCTGGCTCCCAATGCTTTACGAATACCGATTTCTTTCAGACGACGTTCGGCGGTGAAGGCAGCGAGACCAAACAACCCTAAGCAGGAGATGAGAATGGCGAGTACAGCAAAGTACTCCGATAAAGTTGAGACCCGTTGTTCGGCTACGTAGAGCGCCTGGTAATCATCATCCAGGAACTGATAATCTAACACGAAACCCGGATTAAAGTAACTGTAAAGGCGTAGAAGTCCCGCAAGTGCTTCTTTTTCTCTTCCCCCTTGAAGCTTGGCGACCATCCTATTTTTAGAAGCCTGTATGACGAAACACATCGGCTTTAGTTCTTCGTGGAAAGACTCAAAATGATAGTCTTTAACTATCCCAATAATTTCCTTCTCTCCGTAAAATTCTACCGTACTACCGATGGGATCTGAAAGCCCCATTGCTTCAATAGCTTTTTCATTAAAGATGATCTTGGTGGAATCGTTACCAAAATTCCGGGAGAAAGACCGTCCTTCAACTACTTCTATGCTTAGTGTTTCTAGTAAATCGTAGTTGGCGGTTATTATTTGGAACGAGGTTTCGTCGTCCGGACTTTTTCCTTCCCAAATAACACTCCCCTCCGACCAGTTATGTCCGACAATACGATGCCCAGTACTGGATGCATTCAGGACACCGGGGACTCTTTTCATTTCCGTTAGAAAAGTTTCTTCATTTCCCTTGAGTCGTCCGGTGATGGGAAAGTAAATAACATTATCTATATCGTAACCCAGGTGCTGATTTTGTACAAAGGCAATCTGTCGGTGTACTACCCAAACACTGACCATTAGAATAACAGACAGGGTAAACTGGAAGACCACCAGTCCCTTCCGGGCCCAAACATTTCCGGAAGACATATTTAATTTCCCCTTCAATATATTGATTGATCTGAGGCCTGATAGGTATACCGCCGGGTAAAGACCCGCTACTACTCCGGTAGAGAAAGTGATGGTAAGCGCCGATAAAATAAGGGTGCGATCAAAACCTAGACTAAATTGCTTTCCAGTGATTTCATTAAATGTAGGCAAGCCCAGGGCTACCAGCAGGATGGCGACCATCAATGAAAAAAAACTGATCAAGACGGATTCTCCGATATACTGGAAAACGAGTTCCTTTCGCCCGGAGCCAACTACTTTTTTTACTCCAATTTCCTTTAGTCTTCTCGATGCTCGGGCGGTGGTTAAATTCACGAAGTTAATACTGGCAATGAGCAGAATGATGATAGCCACTACCGAGAACAATCTGACGTATTCTATTCGGCCTCCTACGGATACGCCATTTTCATAAATGCCATGCAGATAGAAATCCGAATAAGGTTGTAGCACCATAGTGCGATCAATATCATCACCAAACTTCTCCTTCAGCAAAGTCTCAATTCCATCGTTAAAATGATCGACATTAGTTCCTTCTTTTAGCGTTGCAAAGACCAACGGGCCACTACTTCCCCAATTAGTAACCCAGGGCAATACATCCTTCAGAGTTTCAAAGGGCATTACAAAATCAAACTGCACAGAAGAGCGAGCGGGGGTTCCCTTGAAAATACCGGAAACGATGAACTCTCGTTCTTGCTGAAATTCTACGGACTTGCCGACCGCATCCTGGGCCGAATCAAAGAGCCGAGTGGCTAGTTCTTCCGATAGCACAATGGAATTTTTGTCAGCTAGAACCTGATCTTTACTTCCGATGAGCAGTTCGTAGGAGAAGATATTAAAGTAATCTTTGCCGACGTACTGTCCGGCGGCTTGCACGTTTTTCTCACCTACCGCCAGCGTAAGGCGTTTATTTCCCGGCCAGGAGACGGGACCAACCGCGGCTACATATTCTATCTGAGGCATTTCTTCTCTCAAAAGATCAGCCACAGGGCCTCGAGTTTGGAATGAGGTAAAAATGCCTTCACTGTAAACTCCTTTCTCTATTACTTGATACAGCCGATCATCCTTGGAATGAAACTTATCCACACTCAACTCATCCTGCACCCACAGAAAAATTAATAGAGCGCAAGCCAAACCGGAAGATAGACCCACTAGATTAATCAGGAAAGTGCTTTTGTAGCGACGGAAGTTTCGGAAAGCAAGAATCAAGTTATGGCGTAACATGGCACGATGGTTTGATGGTTGGTATAATGTAAATGACCGAATGATACCGGGACGAAAGAGCAGCAGTATATCCAGTATCAGCCAGATATTGGCTTTTCGTCTACCTTTCTCCTCCACCCATTCTTCGTAAAGCTCTAGTAAATCGCCTTCTATGAAGGGGTGTAAGTCTGGCTGACAAAACCATCGGAAGAATCGGAGTAGATATTTGGGTGGTATTTTTCTTTCTGATTTCATTTTCAACCCTTTGATTGGATAAGACTATTACTGAATAGTATTTATCCAGATTAATAAGTCAGTCGATCACTCCACCCGTATAGAATCAATCGGATTTTGGTTAGATACTCTAAACGTCTGAGGTGCTATAGAAAGTAGCCCTAGTATCAGTAATAGCAACGAACCCAACAAGATAGTACCAAATCCAATATCTGATCTAAATGCTAAATTCTGTAACCAGAGATTATTAAGAAAATAGCTGAGCGGAGCAGCGATTAAGATAGAAATACTCAGTATGATCAAGAATTCTTTTGATAGTAAAAGAGCTAAGGTAAGATCATTCGCTCCCAGTACTTTCCTGATTCCAATTTCCTTGGTACGCCGTTCTGTTGTGTAAATGGCCATGCCCAATAATCCCAAACAAGCGATGGTGATAGCCAGAAAGGCAATCAGTCCGATGATTGATACAATATCAAAAATCCCACTGTTATTATTCGCAAGTTGCTCCTCATAGTATTCATAATCTATTGGATGAATGGGATCAATCAATCTCCACTTTTCATTAAGATCTGACATTACTTGATTATTCTCCGGATCAATTTTTACCATGACATATTTGAATCGGGTAGGTTCATGTCTTAAGGCAATGGGACCGGTACGCCTGCCCGAAAAAGGTAGAAAGAAGTTAAAGTCCTCGAATACTCCGATAACCTTATGTGGTCGATTTTTACCTACATTAATCAGTTCTCCAACAATACTGGCAGGATGATCATATCCTAGTTTCATGACTGCTTGAGTATTTATAAGCACGTAATCATTGGTATCTCTGGCTACCTTAGGGAGATTTCTGCCGGCGATTAGATTGATGTCCAGTATGTTTAGAAAACTATTGTCAACGTGCAAATCAATGGCATTGGTGGTAGTATCAGTACTAGGTCTAGTTAGCGTAGTGCCATCGTTGCGTCCAGTAGCAGGAATGTAGGCACAGCCTGAAATGTCCAACACGCCAGGAATACTCCCAAGCTCATTTTTTACGATTTGATAGTCATTGCTTTGGAGATTTATGTTAACTACACTTTGTGGGTTAAAACCATATTCAAACTGGAGGAAATACCTAAACTGATTATAGATAACAATCGATGTAATAATGAATAGAAGTGATAATACAAACTGCACCGAGGTCATTATCTTTCTTATTCTGAGGCGCCCAATTCTAAAGACCTCGAGGTTTTTCATGGAAATAACCGGTTTGTATTTAGATAATTTCAGTGCGGGAAATAACCCAGCAATAAGCCCAATGAATAGTGCGAACCCCAGAAATATGAAGTAAACAAACCATTGGGCGTGAAGGTCAAATTTTAGGTGTTCATTTATCCATAAGTTCAAAAAAGCCTTTTTCAACCCTATCAATAGAATATTGGCAAGTACTAACGCCAGTAGAGTAGTGATCATGGCTTCGCTTAAAAACTGAGAGATTAAGTTTTCTCTCTTGGCGCCGTTGACCTTTCTGACACCAATCTCCTTTGATCGTGTTATGGCGCGAGCAATGGATAAATTGGCATAGTTCAGACAGGCTGAAAGCATGATTACAAAAGCGAGAGTAGATAAAATGTAATACACAAAGTTTGGTAAACTATTTGACGGAGCATTTCCATAAAGCGGCCCAGGGGTAATATTGCCTAATGGTTGTGCAAGAAATTCCGATCCTTTTAAATAGTCAATATCATCAAATTTACTTGTGGCAATTTGATCTAATGCCCTTGATAAATCATTTATATCATGCCCCTCTCGTAAGAGAACGTAATTATAACATCTCCAATGCTTAGCCCAGTTATTAGAAAGATCTTCAACTTTGTTTTCGCTGTATAAGATCGGTAATGAAGAAGAAGAGACTAGCACATCAAATTCCAAATGACTTTTAACACCATTGTTTGCCAGAACGCCCGTAATTGTATATTCTCCCCAATCTACCGGTGGTTTTGCTTCATCTGTCCAGGTGTCAATGCCTCGATCTGAGAAGCTTATAGTTTTTCCAACGGGATACTCGTTGCCAAATAATTTTACCGCAATATCTTGGGTGATGATCATGGTATTAGGGTTGGCTAGAGCATTAGCCTTATCGCCATATTCTAACTCGTAATCAAACACATTGAAAAATGAAGTATCCGTGAAATAACCTTTTAACATGGCAAATTTTTGATTGTATAGTGCATCTCCTCCAAATCCTCTCATCAGGAACGTGGCGTCTTCTACAATTGGGTAGTTAGATTTTAATGTGGCATTCAGCGGAAATGGATTTGTCGCTGCTGGCCTCTTGTTATTAAGTGCATTCAGTAGTACCCGGTATATTCTATCCTTTTTTGTGTGAAACTGGTCGTAGCTTTTCTGGTCAGCCAGCATCAAGATGATCAACATACACACCGACATGGCAACAGCCAAACCAAATATATTGATAAAAGAAAAGGTCTTATATTTCAGGATGTTCCGAATGCCTACTTTGAAATAATTCTTATACATAGCCATATGATTTAGTGCTTGCGGATATTTTAGGGGACGAATAATGCTGAGACGAAAGAGAAGTAATACATCAAGAGCAAACTTAACGTTGGCTTTTCGCCTTCCCGAATCCTTTACTCGTTCTTCGTATAATTCCAGCAAATCTCCCTCGATGTACCTATGCAACTCCGGGTGGCAGAACCAGTGGAAGAATCGTAGTAAGTATTTAGGGGGAAAGGGTTTCATACGAGCTTAGCTGAGGTATTTCACATCCAGGGCTATCTTGGGGATGGCATCCCACAGCGCATTGCGGGTGCTTCGGACGTACTCTAACGCCCGTTTACCGTAGGCAGTTATCTCAAAGTACCGCTTGGGTCGTCCGGCTCGTTCCTGAGTAGCTTCCCCAGCGTATGACCGCAAATAGCCTTTGTTCTCTAATCGCTTGAGAGCCGATTGTAACGCTCCCACGCTGACCGAACGATCAAGCCGTTGCTCAATCTCTTTTTTGATGGATACGCCGTACGCCTCCCCGTACAGAATACCTACGGTGAGCATAACGACTTCTTCAAATTCGCCGAGTTGGTATTTTTTCATGGATTAAGTAATTATATATAGTATGATTTGAGCTTGAGTACCCTAAGATAGCTAGTGATGTTCTCAAGAGATAAGCAGGTATTTACATTAATTCCTAAATGTAGTATTTAGAATAATACTTTCCTAACCGTAGTATAATTAAGGAGGTGAAAGAGTGCAAAAAAACTAAGGTGAGTCGCTTGCTCTTGAGAGTTCGTCTGTATTAGGAAGCTTCATTTTAACTTCTTTGTGATGATAATCAATTAGAAAGCCATGCATTCTTAATGCTTTGGAGCCAATAATTCCATTAATCCTAACGGATAATCTACTGTCTAGAGAACGGATAATATCAGATAGGTCTATAGCGATGTAATCGGCGCGTATTATCTGGGAACCTAGCTGTAAATCCATATCGTATACGCCTGCTAGTCCCTTAACGCTCGCTCCTAGCCCGGTTAATTGGAACCCCTTCAGAGAATTGCGGGTATGGCAGGAAAACCCAAAATGCCTCGCGTCTTCGCTGTGAAGCAAACTCACATCGGCTCCGGTATCCAATAATAAATAAGCTTTCTTACCGTTGATCGTTCCTCTCACAATGGGCTGATCTCCCATGATAATAACCTCTATCACCTCGTACTCATTTTGGGCCAGTACGGCAGGGCCGATTCCAATAAGAAAACATATAGTGATGACTAAAATCATAGGTCTATAAGTCAAAACGTTTTGGGTATAGGGTAATCAAGAGTATGCTATGCTGAATAGTGTTATGCACTATCATTTTTTCATTAGTGCCTAGTAACCAAACAACTAAACCGTAGCTCAATTTCCTGTTAATAGACACCTCGTCGGCCTTATGTACAGCACGTGGTCAGCATTACAACTCCTTCAAATTTGCCGACTCTGCCAATTAAACACTGAATGATTCGAGCAGAGGTTTTCTAATAAATACTTCTGCTGGTTAAGCAAAAGCGGGGTGCCAACCAGTATTAATTCCTAAATGTAGTATTTAGAATAATAATTTCCTAATTGTAGTAATATTTTTGTTGTTTGGCAAGCATGTCCGCATCAGATAGAAAAGGTAAATACGTAGATTAGAAAGGGTTTACTTTGATCCTTAGACCGATAAAGTTAGAGAGTTATTGAGAGGTTAAGTATCTGATAAACAACAAAATATTCGCCTCGATAAAAATCTTTAAGTATATGATAATCGTTATTAGACAAACAGTTGGTAGAGATTGATTACTGGAAAACTGATTCTATCAGTAGCATGATATAAATGTCTAGTCCTGATGAAGGTTGGAACGTGGAGCAAATTCGGCAACGGTTGCTTTGTGTTTTTTGACTTACAAGTTATTTTACCGTTACACAAAGATGATACAGCTTTACCGCTCTGGCTGAACTTCTTGTTCCCACTGTTTTAATAACCCTTGTAGCCTACTGAACTCTTCAGGTTTTTCGGCTTTAATGTCCTGTTGCTCCGCCGGATCAGCACTTAGATCAAACAAGTACTCTTCGTACTTTCCTTCGTCTATATCGCGAATGTATTTTAGAGAACCACTTCGCACGGCCGACCGTACCTGTTGTGCTCTTTTCTTTCGCCAGAACAGATCTCGGGAATAGTCCGCTTGATTGTCTGCTATGTGGCCGAGCATATCCACCCCATCCAACGGTGGTGTAGGATTTGCCTGAACGATAGCCGCAATAGAAGCCGTGATATCCATACTGATAAAGGCCTGATCAGAGACGGTGCCCGCTGGTATTTTTCCGGGCCAGCGAACAATAGCCGGCACTCGAATACCACCTTCGTACACGTGCCCTTTGTTGCCCGAATAAGGCCCAGCACTGCCCCACCGGGTGGGACCATTGTCGGAGAAGAAAATAACTACCGTATTATCAGCCAGCTCCTGATCAGCCAACTTTTTTAATATCTTCCCAATACCTTCATCTAGGGCAGCTACCATTTGGGTGTACGCATCTCCTTCCGCTTTATTCCAGCTATCCATTGTTAGCGGGTTTTCTTGGTAGTCGTAGGGACCCTGGTAGGGGGCGTGGGGAGCAGTGTAGGGAAGGTACAGAAAGAATGGGGCCTGGTCGTTTTGTCGGTTAATAAACTCCACTGCTTCATCGGTGATGAGGTGGGTCATATAGTAACCCGCTCGTTGATGCGGTTTGCCGTTACGGTAGAAGTCATGATTACCTTCCATGTAGGTGCCCAGAAACTCGCCAATCGGTTCGGTGTGATGAAAGTAGTCTACCGCTCCACCCAGTGGACCTAGGGCGTAGTCAAAGCCATGTTGAGTAGGTTGATAGGCTTCGCCTTCGCCCAGGTGCCATTTGCCGATGATGGCGGTGCGGTAGCCTTGCTGCTTCAAAATACGGGGCAACACACTGAAATCTACTGGTAGTCCTAGTTTGCCTTGATCTGACAGTTGTTTGGCTTCGGTATACCGCCCTACATTTCCTAATCCAATGGCACACTCCAATCCGCCTACCCGCTGTTGATAACGGCCGGTGAGTAAGGCAGTCCGGGTAGGAGTACACTCGGGGCCATTGGCGTAAAAGCTGGTTAGCCGAACTCCCTGAGCCGCTAGCCTGTCCAGATGGGGAGTGTTGATACGGCTAGACCCGTAACAGCTCAGATCGCCGTAACCCAGATCATCGGCCACAATTAATACCACGTTAGGAAGCGATTGAGCGTGGGCAGGGAATACGAAGGCAATTCCGATTAGTGCCAGGAGCAGGTAGATGTTATGAGTAGTCATAATATCTAAAATAATCAAAATTGACCAATAACCGGATGCTATTTAATCTCGGCTTATATTGGTTCTCACAAAGAGGCAGATAGTGAACAGTTGTGAGTACGGTAGGTGTGATATGGTTTCGGGAAGGTGGGGGCGAAAACCATCGGCAAAATAGCTACAGTGCTTTTTTCGGCCTTAGGCGTTAGTGTATTTTCTGGTGAGAAGTATGATAGAAAAGAGCACTCATTTGCTTATCATGGAAGCTAAACAGATAAATTGACATGACCCAATCAGACCCAGTGGACTATCAACGGATTATTGAAAACGTTTATGCCAAGGTTACCTCCTTGGAAGGCAAAGGTCAGGTAGCCCACTACATTCCCGAACTACAGCATGTCGATGCTACTCAATTTGGGGTTCACCTCAATACGCTGGATGGTAGCGATTTTGGAGTAGGCAGTAACCAGACGAAGTTCTCTATACAAAGCATCTCTAAAGTACTGTTGCTAACACTAGCGTATAAAGAAAGAGGCGATACGTTGTGGAAGCGAGTAGGAGTAGAGCCGTCCGGTACTCCCTTTAACTCATTAGTACAACTTGAACACGACTGCGGGATTCCCCGCAACCCGATGATCAACGCCGGGGCTATTGTAATATGCGATATACTGATGTCTGACCTTAGTGACCCCAAAGGCGAAATGCTAGCATTTATCAGAGAGATCGCTCAAAACTCGAAGATTGACTTCAACCCGAAAGTAATTCAGTCCGAGAAATCGGTAGGGTACCGCAATACTGCTCTGATCAACCTGATGAGGGCGTTTGGAAACATTGAGAACGATATTGATCAGGTGCTGAACCTCTATTTCTCCTTGTGTTCCGTAGAAATGACGTGCCAGGAACTATCCAGAACCTTTCTCTTTTTGGCTAACGATGGCATTGATCCTATAACCAAACAGCGAATTCTTAGTCTGAGCAAAAGCAAAAGGGTGAATGCTATTATGCAAACCTGCGGATTCTATGACGAAGCTGGGGAATTTACATTCCGGGTAGGGCTGCCCGGGAAAAGTGGGGTAGGCGGTGGTATTGTTGCGGTTCATCCAGAACATTTTGCTATTGCCGTCTGGAGCCCCAGGCTAAACAAAAAGGGGAATTCGTACAAAGGAATGAAGTTTTTAGAGCTATTTACCACCCAAACCGGACTATCCGTTTTTTAGATGAAAAGATTGCTGTCTTTGGAAGAGCAACACCGTTAGGAAAGCTGCTTTTCCTTCATGTGTGGTCCCAATTTAAGCTCCAACGACCCGGTTGGAAGAATCTTGCTTGCGATGTGTTCAAAAGTACCGAAAGCTATTTGCATTGGTTTTTATAGCTTATGCCATCTGTCTGGTCACTGGAGTTCATAAAAAAGCATAGACACCTGCAACAAAGTGTCTTCAGTGGCTACCGCGCGAAAGAGGCCTGAAGTTGATAAGACAGTTTTACAAACTACAAACAGCAAATTATTACCCCTTTTTGGAAAACTACGGAAGTAGCCTGGATCAGATTCACCCTCTTACATACAACCAGATTTTTTTTAATACATAGTTGCCCGAATACTTGAGCACCTGAACACTCAGTATTATAATCCTGTTGATGAACTATGTTCTTATGTATTTTTTGAACTATCCTGACCATGAGAATTGCTTTTGTTACTAACGAAATACTCACCGAGTATCCTTCTTACACTACGGTGCATCTGACTTTCCAGGCTATGAAAATGGGACACGAAGCCTACCTGACCGGAGTAGGTGAACTTGCCTATCTTCTTAACGGGCATATGGGGGGTACCGCTTTTCGTATGGAGGAAAGGGTGGAATCTCCGGAAGTGATGCTGCAAGAAATGCAAGAATCAGACGGGCACGATATTGTAGATACCTCTGGCCCTAAGATAAAGCGCACTAATATTACCTCCGAAACGTTGGATGTACTGTTCATCCGTAACGATCCGCAGAATTTACGGGGGGCGTTTAGATAATAAGACACTGGCTATAATGGATTAATGTTCTACAATATAGATCTCCGGCAGGCTACCGTTGCCGATCTTCCTGAAATACAAATAGTATTTGTAGAAACTATCCGACAGGTTGCCAACAGCGATTACAACCCGGCTCAGATAGAAGCATGGGCTGCTGGGGTGCGCAATCAGAAGCGGTGGGAGGATGCCATTGATGATCAGTACTTTTTAGTTGCTACGGCAGAAGATGCTATCGTTGGTTTTGGCTCACTAGATGAAGGGGGTTATCTGGATTTTCTGTATGTACATAAAGATTACCAGCGAAAAGGCATAGCCCACACTCTCTACGAGCAATTAGAACAAGAGGCCATCAGTAAAAATTGCGTTCAGATTACCACTAATGCTAGCAAAACTGCCCGCCTCTTCTTTCTGGCGCAAGGATTTGAAGTGGTAAAGGAAAACAGCAACCAGATTAGAGGAGTAGAAGTCGTTAATTACCGGATGCAGAAGGTATTGTAACTAATAGTAGTCTGACTATCAATGTTCAACTCATTTTATTAACCCTTCTCATAAGTGAGTGGTAATAAGATTGCTTCTTTATACACATGTATGGTGAGTACAACTGGAAAAATCAGGAGTTTATATATAATTGAAATGAATTTCCTAATTTCAGTTTTTTAAAACCCTTTTATCAATGAAGCATATATTACTCCTAACTATACTGTCTGTATTATTTTTTGCTTGCCGTGAAGTTCAAGAGAAACAACAGAAAGCAGAGAGCAAACCTGCAACTACTAAACTGGCCCAATCAGGTTTAGGGATGGTAGCGGCGGCCCAACCGCTGGCTACTGCCGCCGGAAATAGTATTTTGGAGGCAGGTGGAAACGCTGCTGATGCTGCAGTAGCTACGGCCTTTGTTCTCGCGGTGGTAGAACCAACCATGAACGGTATAGGAGGTAGAAATCAGATATTGGTACGCCAGGCCGATGGAAGTTTTGTGGGGTACAACGGTATGACTGAAGTACCCGCGAGTTTTGTTCCGGCTGAAGAGCCGCCTAATAACGGCTATGGGACAGTAGCTACTCCGGGAGTAGTAGCCGCTCTTATGAGGCTGCATACCGAACATGGTTCTATGCCTTGGACCGAACTAATAAAACCAGCCATTCAGTATGCCAACGAAGGATTTGAAGTTTTAGAAGGCGAAGCAGTGCGGCATGCCTATGCACTGGAAGACATAAGACAGAACCCCGGTTTTCGCGGGCAGATGCTTAAAAACGACACAATGACATATAAAGCAGGAGAAATCTTAACACAGCCAGACTTGGCCAAAACCTTACAGCGAATAGCTGAAACCAACGGTAAAGATTTTTATCAAGGAGAAACGGCAAAAATGATTGCCGAAGATATGGCCGCCAACGGAGGGTTTGTCACTGAAACAGATCTCAAGGAATATAAAGCACCTGATGCACGATACGTGAAGACCATGTACCGAGGCTATGAAGTTCACTCCATTCCGGCTCCGGCAGGTGGTGGCTTAGTAGTAAAAGCCTTAAATATCCTAGAACAATTTGACCTGTCCTCTATGACGGACGCCCAATGGGCGGCAGTAGTCAATCAAGCACTGGCATTTGCCATTGAGAGCATGGGGTACGATTATAAAGAGGAAAACCTGGACTTGGTTCAGAGTAAGGAATGGGCCAAAGAAAAAGCCAGTGAAGTAGTTGTTCCTGAGAGTGTTCCGTTGCAAAACGCGGCGTACAACAGCTCAGGTAATCAACTGCTGGCGACCA
Source organism: uncultured Flammeovirgaceae bacterium (assembly GCA_937884755.1). Classification (GTDB taxonomy): domain Bacteria; phylum Bacteroidota; class Bacteroidia; order Cytophagales; family Cyclobacteriaceae; genus Tunicatimonas. The sequence goes on along the minus strand of CAKZYJ010000235.1, from coordinate 1,594 downwards.
ATACCGACTGGGCCGGTGATACGTGGGGAACAGATAACCACCATACCACCCATTTTGTAACCGCCGACTGTTCAGGAATGGTTGTTTCTATTACCCAGACTATCGGGCCACTCTTTGGCTCCAAAGTAATTACGCCCGGTCTGGGTTTTGTGTATGCTTCTACGATGGGAGCCTATTTGTCAGGAGCCGATCAGGCCCCCGGTTCTCGGCCGAGAACCACTATTGCGCCCACCGTTGTGACCAAAGATGGCGAAACCGTCTTGGTTTTGGGTGCTGCCGGGGGACTACGCATCCTGTCGGGAATTGTACAAACTATCTCCAGGTCTATCGATCAAGGTATGAGCATTGAAGAGGCGGTGGCTGCGCCAAGAGTACACCCGGAAGCCGGTATGAATGATGGAAAACGGGAAGTGTTTCCACTGAAATTCAGCGCTGAATTTACCGAGACAAATGGATGGAATGCTACTGATTCCATTTATTGGCAAGAACAAGGTTTTGAGTCTGAGGCTATCACCCGGTATGGAGCATTTGCCAGGGTACACGCTATCGCCCGAGATGCAGAAACCGGGCTTTGGACAGGTATGGCCGATTTAGACTGGGAGGGTACCGCCAATGGGCCAGAAGCATCAATGTGTGAGCGGTAAAGAGGCTACAGAATAAAGGTACCAGGACTGATTACTCTGTAAAGTAAGCGTTGCTTTTGAATAAAGCATAGAATGATTGATTGAGCGAACAAGTATGTATTCTATTATTCACTCATTCATACTATCGTAAGAAGGTGTTTACCTCAACTATTACTTTCAGTGTTAGTAGATAAAGTGTTTACTCATAGCAACTATTGGAAAATAGGTAGTGTAATTAGAAAAAGTTGTGGGAGTATTTGTTAAAAAGTGAGTAGCATAAATGCACGAGTCCGCGTATCTTTCGTGTTATACGGATAGAAAAATCCGGCTAAATGACCGAACAGAACAACTAACGTCCGCTGATGTATCTAATATTTGACACCGAAACCACTGGCCTGCCCCGTGACTATAATGCGCCTATTTCTGACCTAGATAACTGGCCCCGCCTAGTACAGCTTTCCTGGCAGCTACACGATGCCGATGGAAGTCTGCGTTCGGCTCACGACTATATTGTGAAACCCGAAGGGTTTACTATTCCCTTCAATTCGGAGAAAGTGCACGGTATTTCTACCCAACGAGCCTTGGCTGAAGGACACCCGCTGAATAAAGTTCTTAGTAAGTTTAATGAAGACCTCCAGCATACCCAGCAGACCATTGGTCACAATGTCGATTTTGACCTGAATGTAACGGGTGCTGAGTTTCTGCGAGCGCAGATAGAAACTTCGCTGCTCAATATTGAGAAAGTAGATACAAAAGATGCTTCTACGGATTACTGTAAAATTCCCGGTGGGCGAGGTGGTAAATATAAGTGGCCTACCCTATCGGAGTTGCATGAAAAACTATTTGGCGTACCGTTCGATGGAGCGCATAACTCAGCCTTCGACGTAGATGCTACCGCCCGTTGCTTCTTCGGCTTGATGAAAGAACAGGTCATCTCGCCCTTTGACAGTACACCACTAGCCGAGATTACT
>CAKZYJ010000234.1 GCA_937884755.1 uncultured Flammeovirgaceae bacterium | reverse complement strand
CAAAACAAATACAGTTATGTCAGTTACATTTGAAGTTCCTACCCGAGACCAAGTATCAGAAAATAACCAAGCTATATTTGATCAATTAGAAAAGGGCTTAGGCTTTGTTCCTAATCTCTACGCTACTTACGCCTACAACGACACTGCTCTGGGCGATTACCTGACCCTTCAGAACCGTAAAAGCACCTTAAGAGCTAAAGAGCGAGAAGTAATTAATCTCGTGGTTTCTCAGGTGAACGAATGTCAGTACTGTTTAGCCGCCCATACTGCTTTAGGAAAAATGAACGGCTTTACTGATGAGCAGATTCTGGAAATCAGAAGTGGCGAAGCATCGTTTGATGCCAAGCTAGATGCCTTAGCCAAATTTGTCCGCGACATCACTATTAATCGTAGCAAGCCCAGTGCCGAAGCTCTGGAAAACTTCTTCGCCGCCGGTTACACCAAAACTAATCTGGTTGATGTGATTATCGTAATAGGGGACAAGATTATCAGCAACTTCATCCACGGCTCAACCCAGGTTCCGGTAGACTTTCCCGCGGCACCTGCTTTGGAAGAAGCCGCTGTCTAACATTCCAACTCGCTGAAGCGAGCTTACTAACTATAACCATTTTCCAATCACTCAAAAATTAAACAAAGATGAAACGAGTATTATATATTATCGCATTAGTAGCCGGAGGATTATTCAGCCAAAATCTTATGGCCCAGGAAGTAGTCAAACTAGACCAAACTACCGGGGAGTTTACTCAGCAAGAGCTTACGTTGAAAGCCGGTGAGACTTACGTTTTTGAAGTAACCAATAGTGGAGTAGATCACGAAGTAGGATTTGTAGTGGCCCCCAAAGGACAAACCGATCAGGAACATCACATTCCGGAAGCGTATTTAGCTAAGACCATTACGGATGGCGAAACGGCTTCTTCTCAGCAAGTGACATTAGAAAAGGGAGAGTATGTATACTTTTGCCCCCTAAACCCAACCCCCCAATACAGCCTGATTGTAGAGTAAAGATCTACTAAGATAAGGTTTAAAAAATCGGCCTCTGAGTGTTTAGCATTCGGGGCCGATTTTTTGCGTTGATAGCCAGGCTACCGTACTACAGCTTGATTGACTTCTGAGCTTGGGCATCTACTACGGCAATGGCTACCATGTTTACGATCTCTCGTACTGTACTTCCTAGTTGGAGAACGTGTACCGGTTTATTCATTCCTAGCAGAATGGGACCAATAGCTTCGGTACTACCAATTTCCATTAGTAGCTTATAGGCGATATTACCGGAAGTAAGATCAGGGAAGATCAGTGTATTGGCTCCCTGATCGGCCAGTCGACTAAACGGATAGTTTTGCTGTTGTAACTCTACATTCAGCGCGGTATTGGCCTGAATATCTCCGTCAATAATCAGGTCGGGCCAACGCTTCAGGGCCAACTCTACCGCTCGGGCGGTTTTTTCGGGAACTTCACCCTTACTAGAACCAAAGTTGGAATACGAAAGCAGCGCTACCCGGGGGGTGATCCCGAATGAACGTACCGCCGTAGCCGTTAGCCCAATAATGTCGACCAGTTCTTCAGCAGTAGGATTTACGTTGATCGTAGTATCGGCAAAGAAGAATGGGCCTTTTTTATTGAGTATAATATACATGCCTGCCACCCGCTTTACTTCACTGCTCATGCCAATTACATTCAGCGCGGGCCGTACCGTCTTGGGATAGTCACTAGTAAGTCCAGAAATAAGGGCGTCAGCATCACCACATTCTACCATAGCAGTGCCAAAGTAGTTACGAGCTCGCATCAGGTTTCGGGCTTCTTGTCGGGTTACACCCTTTCTCCTTCGCTTCTCGTAGAGTTTATCACCATAAATAGTACGGGTTTCCACCTCCTCGAATGGGTTAATAATCTTACAGGCCGATAGCTCCAGTTGATGTTCTTCAATTAGTGCTTCTATCTTCTCCTTTTTTCCTAGTAGGATCGGAACAGCAATGCGCTCGTCCTGAATAATCTGCGCTGCCTTAAGGATCTTCACGTCTTCGGCTTCTGCAAATACTACCTTCTTCGGAGCCTTTTTTGCCTTAGAAATAATCTGTGAGATCAGCTTCTGATCAATACCCAACCGACGCTGAAGATCGATATCGTACTGTTCCCAGTTATGAATTTTAGTGCGGGCTACTCCGGTTTCCATTGCGGCCTTAGCCACCGCTGGTGAAATACTAGTAATTAGTCGGGGATCGAGTGGCTTAGGAATCAAATATTCTTTACCGAAGATAATCTTTTCACTGCTGTAAGCTTTGTTAACAATTTCAGGAGTGGGTTCTTTGGCCAGTTTCGCTAGTGCCCTCACTGCTGCCATTTTCATCTCTTCATTAATCGCACTAGCCCGTACATCCAACGCCCCTCGAAAGATATAGGGAAATCCTAGCACGTTATTCACCTGATTGGGATGATCGGACCGTCCGGTAGCCATAATAATATCATCCCGGCTTTCCATCGCCAAATCGTAGTTAATCTCCGGATCGGGGTTAGCCAAGGCAAATACAATAGGCCGGTCGTTCATGGACTGAAGCATTTCGGGGGTTACGATATTACCGGCGGATAATCCTAAGAACATATCAGCCCCGCGCATGGCCTCAGCCAGTGTTCGCACGCTTCGGTCGGTAGCAAAGTACGCCTGAAGCTCGTCTAAGTTTTCTCTTCCCCGATATAATACTCCATCGATGTCGCTCATCACAATATTTTCGCGGCGAGCTCCCAGTTCTTCGTATAGTTTAATACAGGCCATAGCTCCGGCGCCAGCACCACTCACCACAATCTGAATATCTCTGATTTTCTTCTCTACCAATTCCAATGCATTCAGCAGAGCAGCACTAGAGATAATAGCCGTACCGTGTTGGTCATCGTGCATTACCGGAATATTCATTACCCCCCGTAGCTTACGCTCAATCTCAAAGCACTCGGGGGCTTTAATATCTTCCAGGTTAATGCCCCCGAAAGTGGGACCCAGCGACTTCACAATTTGTACGAAAGTATCTGGATCTTTGGTGTCTACCTCCAGATCAAATACATCAATACCGGCAAACTTTTTGAAGAGCACTGCCTTACCCTCCATCACCGGTTTAGAGGCTTCGGCTCCAATGTCTCCTAATCCCAGCACGGCCGTTCCGTTTGAGATTACTCCTACAAGATTTCCCTTGGAGGTATACTTATAAACATCTTCCGGTTTCTCTGCAATCTCCTTGCAAGGTTCGGCGACTCCGGGCGAATAGGCCAACGCTAAATCAATTTGGGAGCTAAGTAATTTGGTGGGTACAACCTCAATTTTTCCGGGCTGATCTTGAGTGTGGTAGTTCAGCGCATCTTCGCGACGAATCTTGATGGTGCGAAATTGCTGCACCTTATGTTCTTCCATGCTGAGTTACGTTGTTTTGGCAAAAGTAGTAAAATCGCTATAGATGCCAAGATACCTGCCAGTTTAGGTCGGGAGAGCCTACTGAAGCCTATGTAAGAAATAGCACCTAAAGCTAAATATTATCGATGTAAGAACTCACTTAATTTTAGTTAGCGGTTCACCAGGAAAATATCAACCTTGCTTTATCGCTCATCATTACTTCTAGAAAGTAGTAGCCATCTATTATACCGACTAGCAATTTTATGCAGTGGACTGAAGAACAAATCTTGGAACTTGCTCCCGATGCCGCTTCGGTTAAAGCCGGCAAGAAGCAGGCAAATCTCAGTAAGTGGCTCCGATTGGGTGCTACTGAAAATAGTCTTTGGGGAGAGGTACAGGGAAGCGGCAGTACGCCCTATCAGACACGGATTGACCTTCGTCAGATTGGTTACAAATGCACGTGCCCCAGCCGTAAGTTTCCTTGCAAACACGCCATTGGATTATTGCTACTGCGCGCCCGAAGTGCCGATGCCTTCACCGAAACCACTCCACCTGACTGGGTAGCAGATTGGTTGAACCAGCGAGAAAAGCGGGAAGAAAGAAAAGCCAACCCCAAGCCGGTAGATGAGAAGGCTCGGCAAAAGCGAGTTGCCAGCCGCATGAAGAAGATTGAAGGAGGAGTAGAGGAATTACAACTTTGGCTGAAAGATTTGGTACGCGATGGGCTGGCTACATTACCTACCCGTGACCGGGCGTTCTGGCAAAATACCGCCGCCCGTATGGTGGACGCTCAGGCACCCGGATTAGCCAACTTCGTCCGAAGAATGGGAGACATTAACTACCACGCAGCGGGTTGGGAATACACTGCCTGGCAAACTCTAACCCAAATGTACTTGGTCACCGAAGGGTTTAAGCAGTGGGAATCTCTAGACGCAGGAGTGCAAGAAGATGTGAAGACCGCTTTGGGCTGGCCGTATGCCAAAGATGAACTCAATCAGCAAGCTGGAGTAGAGGATATCTGGCAGATACTCGGTAAACAGGAGTTTCAGGATGAGCGACTCACTACCATTCGGTACTGGCTCAAGGGAAAAACCAGTGAGTGCTATGCACTCATTCTTCAGTTTATCGCTCCTGGGCAACCCCGAGATACTAGCTTGATGCCCGCTACGCAGTTAGAAGCCACACTAGCTTTTTATCCTAGTAACTACCCTCTTCGGGCTATTGTGAAGGAGATTCGTCAAACGCATCCCATGAGTCAACCTGAGGGCTACGCTACCTTATCCGAATTTGAAGCTGGCTACGCTCAGGTTGTATCATTTGACTTTCAGACTAATCAGCTTCCGGTAGTATTAGGTACGGTTACGCCCCGCTGGATAGGAGAAAAATTATTACTAACTGACTCAACTGGCAAAGCCGTAACCGTTCAGGTCACAGAAGAGGGGCGGTGGAAAATGCTAGCTCTCAGTGGCGGTCAGCCTATCACTGTAGCAGGAATCATAGAAAATCGGATGTTGCATCCGCTGGGAGTGTGGGCTTTTTCAGAATATCATTTGCTGTAATATGAATGCTATTGACGAGATACTGAAATCTGCCCTACTTGGCACCGATAAAGTAGCGGTACCATCCGTAACCGCGAGTTTACCTCCAGCGGTACAACAGGAGTTGTCTCAACTACCCAGTGAAGATAATGAAACGAGTTTTCTCCAGCTTTCGGCGTTTATGCTTTCCTACTATCGGGCTGGTCAGGAGTTTCCTGTAGTAGATATTGATACCGCAAACCAAAATAACTCGAGTGAAACAGAAGATGAGAAATACGCGCCCAACGCAGCGAATCGTTTATTAAGAGCACTAATTAGTGAAAACCGTTACTCTCTATTAACCACTTGGTTGACCCACTGTGCCGAGAAATTGTATAAAATTGCCCCTCAGTATTTACCTCAGTTACTAAAACTAGGGGAGGAAGACGTAGCCTTGCAGCGACAACTAGCTGGAGTCATGGGTGAGCGAGGCCACTGGCTAGCCAGCTTAAATGACGATTGGCAGGTACTTCGTCAATCCATCCAAGAGATTTGGGAAACGGGTACAAGTCGGCAGCGAAAGCAGCTACTTAAGTACTTGCTAGATCATGATCGAGCGCAAGCTACCGAGCTGATGCAAGGCACTTGGAAGGAAGAGAATGCCACCGACCGATTTGATTTTCTAAGTGTCTGGAGTAGTCCTCAATCAGCCGAAGAATTAGCATTTCTGGAAACGTTACTGCAAGATAAAAGCAAGAAAGTAACAGCACTCGCCCAGCAGCTTCTACTTCGACAGTCCGAAAGCAAACTAGCTCAACAATTTCATCAGCAATGCCATCAGTTGCTTACACTAAAAAAGGGCGGTATGCTCGGTATAGGTTCCGCTAAAATTGAAATCAATACTGATATAAACCTCACCACCCAGATAAAAGAACTTGGCTTAGAACCTGAGAGTCTGGATAAAGCTTTCACCGATCAGGAATATCAAGCTTTCCAAGTACTGTCGTTGATTCAGCCGAAGATTTGGGAGGAGCAACTAGCCTTATCCCCCGAAAAAATACTAAAGCCGTTTATCACCGATAAATCGCTGCAAAAATACCTGCCTGCCTGGGCAGCGACCGTAGCCTTTCACCGAAACAGCAACTGGGCGAATGCCTGGTTAGACTTCGTTCTTGCCTCCAGCGCAACTAAAGTTCTACTCAATAACACCTCTTCTTTGCTGCCCGCCGCATCACCTGAGGTGCTCGTCTGCTTGTTTAGTGACAAACAAGCTGAGGCTATTCTGAGCACTAACAATAGTATTCAGTTATTAGAAGAATTGCGTTTCCCGTGGTCGTTAGAATTTTCTAAAGCGGCATTGCACCTGCTGTATCGCAACTTTGCCGACCGCGGGGTGTATCACTACGAAACAGAAGCGTTTATGCGGCTAGCGGAGCGTATGCACATCAAGATTTTAGCACATCAAGAAGAGTTTCTTCCACCCCAAAATGAGAAGCGCGATACCTGGCGAACCATGCTACGCGATTTATTTAGAACGATTGAATTAAAAACCAAGATACCAACATCATT
>CAKZYJ010000233.1 GCA_937884755.1 uncultured Flammeovirgaceae bacterium | reverse complement strand
AGGCGACATATGTGCTCCCACAGTAGTTACTCAGTTAGAGCACGGCTTCGAGGCGAGCATTGTGGACGATCTCAGCAATTCCGAAGCCGACGTGTTGGATGGCATTGAACAAATCAGCGGTAAACGCCCTCCGTTTTATGAGTTTGACTTGTGCGACTCGAAAAAGGTGAATGAGCTTTTTGAAGACGAAGAAGGAATTAGCTCAATTATTCACTTTGCGGCTAGCAAAGCAGTAGGGGAGTCGGTGGAAAAACCTCTGTTGTACTATAAGAACAATTTGCTTTCCCTCATCAATCTGCTCGAGCAAATGAACCAGCGGGGAATTACCGATCTGGTATTTTCGTCCTCTTGTACAGTCTACGGACAACCCGATCAACTGCCAGTAACCGAAAGCTCACCGACTAAGCCCGCGGAGTCACCCTACGGAAATACTAAACAAATTGGCGAACAGATTCTGCGAGATGCCTGCCGAGCTAATCCGTTGCTCCGAGTGATCGCTTTGCGGTACTTCAACCCGGTAGGGTCTCATGAATCGGCGCTGATTGGAGAATTACCTACTGGGGTACCCAACAATCTGGTACCTTTCATCACCCAAACGGCGGCAGGTCTTCGTTCCCAGTTAAATGTATTTGGCCAGGACTACAATACTCCCGATGGTACTGCCGTTCGGGACTATATCCACGTAGTAGATTTAGCCGAAGCTCATGAGGTTGCTCTTAGGCGCTTGACGAATGATGAACAGAAAGAGAATTTTGAGTTCTTCAATATCGGTACTGGGGAGGGACACAGCGTGTTGGAAGTGGTAAAAACTTTCGAGCAGGTCAATGATCTCAAACTCAACTATCAGTTAGTAGACCGCCGACCCGGAGATGTAGAGCAAGTGTACGCCGATACTCATTTAGCCAACACTGAACTAGGCTGGAAAGCCACTCGCGGCCTGAAGGAAATGCTCACCTCCGCCTGGAAATGGCAGAAAAACATTACTAACTAGGTAACCCATGTAAAGACGATATCTACTGGGATTAACAAACTTATTGTTTTATTCCAGAAATGATAAGACGATGGAAGCATTCGAAGAATATCTACAGAATTTTCCCCATTACACTACTCATTCCTTTGACTTAGCTCGCCCTTTCCTCTCCCGAAGAACTTTGCGGCCAGGAGATTTCTTTCTTCAGCACGGACAAATATGCCGAAGCATTGCATTCATCGAAGAAGGGTTATTAAGACTCTATTATCTACATGATGGCAAAGAAGTGACGAACTGTTTTTGTACAGAACGTACCATCACTACATCTTACAAAAGCCTGATCATTCAACAAGTAAGTGATATTGCCATTCAGGCCATAGAAGAATCCAGGCTACTTGTATTGTCTTACGAAGCTCTTCAGAAGTTGTATCAAGCAGATTTGTTTTGGCAGCAAATGGGTCGGTTGGCTTCGGAAAACGAGTACATCACGATTGAGCAGCATAATAGATTTATTAGAGACCTATCGGCAACCGAAAGATATTTATCCATAGTGGAAAAGGAGCCGGAACTACTCCAACGGGTTCCGTTGAATTACTTAGCAACATACTTGCAAATTGCTCCCGAGACATTAAGTAGAATCCGAAATAAGATAGCCCGAACTTGATCTAAGTCAATTGAACGGAAGTAGTAGATCTACAATTTTGTTTCATTGTTCAACCAAATACAATGAAAGGTGAATACTGGATCAGTAAAAAAAGCGGTCATAGACACGTATGGTAAACTGGCCAAATCTAAGCAACACGCAATCCTACCTAAGATCTCAACTTGTTGTAAATCATCAGATACCCCCCAACAGCTAGGAGAGGAAATTGGTTATTCAATGGAGGAACTGAATTCGGCCCCTGAGGCCTCAAATCTGGGAGTAGGATGCGGCAATCCCTCGGCTTTAAGCAAGATTCAAACCGGAGATACAGTTATCGACTTAGGCTCAGGGGCCGGTTTTGATGCCTTTCTAGTATCACCCATTGTCGGGAAAAGTGGATTAGTAATTGGGGTGGATTTATCGGATGAAATGCTTTCCTTAGCTACTAGCAATGCGAAAAAGGGAAATTACTCGAACGTTAAATTCATCAAAGGTGATATCGAGGAATTACCATTGGACGACCAGGTTGCTGATTACACTATTTCCAACTGTGTCATCAATTTATCCCTCAACAAGCAAAAAGTCTTCAACGAGGCTTTCCGGGTCTTGAAATCTGGTGGTGGGCTGCTGGTAAGTGATATTGTACTAGAAAAGGAACTACCAGATTTTTTACATAACTCATTAACCGGGCATATCGCCTGTATTTCAGGTACCGAAAAATTGAACCACTATTTGCAGTATGTAGAAGATGCTGGCTTTTCCAATGTGCAGGTAGTAGATAAGAAAATCTTTCCCCTAGAATTGGTATTCACAGATCCTCAGGTAGCTAAAATTGCTACAGAGTTAAACTTTACGTTAGACAGTGCTGAGGCACAAGATATCGCCTCTAGAATAAGCAGTATTTCAATCAGTGCTGACAAGCAATGATTCCTCAGCAGAATTAAAAGGGAGTGCCAATATCCGTAGTTGATGATTTTCTTAGTGAAATTGTACTATCAACCGGGTTGAAGCACTACCTTTTTTCCAGCTACTGAAAGATTCTCATTTACGTACTGCTCATCCCAAAGGTTAGAGATAACCGCTGAGATTCGCGGATTTTGCAATGCCCAGACGTAAGCTTTCATTGGAGCTTTCATGTCGCCGGGTACAATACGTTCCACCTTATCAATTCGCCAGGATGGAATAGGCTGAATAGCTTTATGGTGGGTGGCTACTGCCATAGCCGCTTTCATGGCAATAATACCCATCCCTTTCTCGTGGGCCAAGCGAATGGGGTCTTCCAAATAGCCACCATTGATAATATTATAAGCACACATGGCCGCATCGTATTCACCGGTTTCGGCGGCCGCTCGCAGCACACCTGCTGGGTCGTTGTGAGTAGATACTCCCAGGAAGCGCACTTTTCCGTCTTGCTTGAGCTTAGCAAAAGTTTCGTAGATTTCCGGTACCTGTACCTCCTCTGCACAATCCGCTCCGTGGGGGCACATCAGTATATCAAAGTAACCAAAACCCGTTCTTTTGAGGCTGCCTTCAATAGAGGACATAATCTTGTCGCGGTAGGCCTGACTGCCCTCTACCCGGTGAGCATAATCTTTCACCATGGCGTTAGCCACAAAGGCACCATCCATAGACCTTTCCTGCCCGGGCCAATACTTGAGGAAATAACCCGGTTTGTCAACCGCCCGGTCATCCCGAATTTCCTTTGCCCGTTGCATAATGGCCTTTTGTTTTTCGGAAGGAAGCCCTTTATAAATATCCTGGTAGAGTTGATCCCGAACCGCCGAAAAACCGCTCACCTTGGTAGTAATAAATACTTTTTCCCGTTTAGAAGAGTTGTCAATCACCTGGCTGTAGGCTTCTTCACATTCTCCGTTACCGTAAGCCGGAGCCATATCCAAGTAGTTCAGTCCTTTGTCCATGGCCAGTTCTACCGGGCGGGTATTACCAAAGCGGATAGGGTCTCCACCGCAGACCACTTCGGAAATCATCATGCCGGTGCGGCCCAGTTGCCGGTACGACATTTCCGACTGGCGATTACGCCATTCCAGTTTCACTTCTGGTTTAATGGGTTTCTCAGGATTGGCCTTAGCAGTTGATAATGCTAGTCCGGAAAGTCCGGCGGAAGTGGCGGAGGCTACAGTTAAAAAATCTCGTCGGGAAAATGATTTGGAAGAAGATTCTGGTTTTTTCATTAGGCTGTTCGTTTGCTTCAATATAATAAATCTTAGTAAAAGATGTAAAAGCTAAATAGATGAAATCAACGTTAGTAAGCGATAAACCCAGAAATCTAATTAATCACTGTATAACAAATAGCTGTAATTCAGTTATTTAAGTAATGATACTTAAACTTTAGATTTAGGTAAACCTTCGTCAACAATCAGCTTTTTCACTTTCAGGCGATCAATGGATAAATCCTCAATTTTTATCGAATTAATTTGCGCTTTCTTGAGAGCTAAAGAGCCAATAGCGATAGTGCCAATAGCCACTGCTCCTATTGCTAAGGCACCAATAGCCATAGCCCCGACAGCGGCGCTCCCTAAGAATGAGCTACTCGATCGGTTAACCGAGAGCTTACGATTATGAGAATAACGCGGAGAACGTTTTAGGTAATGGTTATGGAGGAACTGCATAGTTTAGTCTTTTCTTAGATTACGAGGACAGCAGTAATTCGTTGGCTCTACGATTGTATATTATACGTTAAAGGTGCTATACTTGCTGAAGCTTGATGAATCATGAGAACGAGTTCGAGCATTATTCATCATGAGATACTCATCATCAATCGTTATATAAGCATGAAAGGACGAATCGCTATACTCGGAGGAGGAAACTTGGGAAAAGCTATTGCCATAGGGCTTGCTAGCACTGAAGAATATGCCCCCAGCCATATAATTGTTACCAAACGCCGCATGCACGGGGTAGAGGAACTGGAAGATTTGGGTATACAAACTACGAAGGATAATTGTGAGGCGGTAAAGACTTCGGAGCTGATTCTACTGTGTGTTCAGCCCAAACAACTAGAATACCTGTTAATTGAAATAAGGGACGTTCTAAATCCTAAGCAACACGTGCTGGTATCTACGATCACCGGAGTGAGTATACGCGATATTTCCAACTTGACGCTAGATAATTTTCCTATCATTCGGGCGATGCCCAACACCGCTATTGCTATCCGGGAATCTATGACTTGTCTAGCTGCACAAAACACCTCCGATGAATTAATAAATGAGGTGAAAGCTATTTTTGATGTGATGGGAGAAACGCTCATCATCGAGGAAGAATTGATGGCTGCAGCCACGGTGCTAGGTGCCAGCGGTATTGCTTTTTGTCTACGCTACATTCGAGCGGCGGCTCAGGGGGGCATTCAGATGGGCTTCCACGCCGAAGAAGCCCAGAAAATTGCGGTACAAGTATGTCGAGGTGCTGCCTCTCTTATCCTACAGAACCAGCAGCATCCCGAAACGGAAATAGATAAAGTAACTACGCCCCAGGGCTGCACTATTGCTGGTTTGAATGAGATGGAACACAACGGCCTAAGTTCAGCGGTAATTAAAGGTATTGTTGCCTCACACCGACGAATCGAGAAGATTACAGATTAGCAAGCAGATACTTACTCAAAACATAGATGAGACAGCCTAATAGAGCAATGATTTCTATACTGAACGTTTTGCTCGTTCCCACATGACAGATTGCTTGCCATTAATGAACCTGAAAAATCCTCGAAATACCGAGTAATTCATGATTACAAAGTAATAGGGTATAAAAAAGACTTTGACTTTCATCTTATTCTTCTGGAAAATAAATCCTATTAAGGCCAATAAATAGAATAAGGTCTGAAGTAAAAAAGTAACTTGGAAGAATGGATCTGATAGTAAAAAAATGTTAGAGATGAACAGTGCTACTAAAGCGATCGGTGTTACCGTCCAGCGAAGAACACGGTGAGAAATATACTGGAAGCTAAGTAAGCCGAGCGTAAAGCTATTCTATAGGTTGGTGAGCCGAGATATAGCCTGAATGCCACCAGCGGCAATTCGGATTTTTCGCTTTAATTCCTCATCAACGGAAGCAGAAGGTTTTTCTAAAGCAAAAGCTTCAGGTTCATAGACAATTTTATGACCGTTAGCTGCAATACGCAGCGTCATATAAAAATCCTCAATAATTGTATCATGAGGTACAGGCTCAAACAACTCGGTTCTAATCGAGAATAATTCTCCGGCAGCCCCAACCACAGAATATAGTTCTGAGTCCCATTTTTTTAATTGCGACTCCTATTTCCAGTACAGGCCTTCTCCTGCCGCATTGGCAGCATCTTTATCTCTTACAAATATTCTCTTCTCTCCTGCAACACCTCCAACTAAAGGCTTTTTATAATGACGAACTATGCAATTAATTGCATCTTTATTTAGAAATGTGTTTGCATCAGTAAAAATTACGATAGGATTTGAGACATATTTCATAGCCCTTGCAACTGCGGTGATCTTACCTTGCCGTTCTACCTGGTGCAGAAGTTTAATCTCAGAATAGCGACTAACTATTTCGGGGGTTGAATCAGAGGAACCGTCAGTGATAAATAAAATCTCTGTCTTGTCTTTGGGATAGTCCAGTTCTAGGGTGTTCTTTATCTTCTGTTCAATAAAGTCCCCTTCATTATATGCCGCTACTAAAATTGAAATATGTGGTTCAAATATTTGATTACTAGTTTTTTGCACTGGCTTATGAAAAACTCGCTTAATCAGTACCATCAAAAACAATAATGCGCCGTATCCCAGGTACGTGTAGAAAACAATAAGTAAACTTGTTAACCAAACTATTTCCATTTTCTATGATTTTACGTACTTGGTTAAAGGTTGAATATGAAAACGAAGTTTTATGAGCTGACAGGATAGTTTTTAATCGCGCTAAGAATTACTACTGCAATAATCAATTTTTAATCTCCGAGAGAGATTGGATGAAAAAAGGTTAGCTGGGTCGTATTTTCTTTTAGCCTCTAGCCAGGTATGATATTTTGGGTACATCTGTCTAAATGTATTTGAATCTAGCATTGCATCTTTTCCTAAGTATATTCTCCCTCCATAATCAACTACGAGTTCATCCAATTTCTTCGTAAGTAAATTAAGCCCTTTTCTGACTGGAAAATCAATAGCAAACGTATAACCTTCAAATGGGAATGATAGCGGGCATTTTTCCTCTCCTTTACCAAATTTTTTTAGCACATTCAAAAAAGGAGTTTGATCACTGTTAACAATCTCTTGAAGAAGAGACCGGATATTTTTGCGACCATTTTCTAAGGGCACAACAAATTGATACTGAATGAAGCCTTTTTTCCCATAACCTCGATTCCAGTTACTAACTTTATCTAAAGGGAAAAAAAATTCTTCGTAATGCGCAACAGACTTTGATCTAGACTGAAGAAGCTCTAAAAAAGTATTCAAAATCTTGACACTAACTTTGTTTAGCGTGGCAGCCGGTAGCTCAAAGGGAACAGCAAACTTGGGAGGCTCAGAGACTTTCAATGGATTATGCGAAAAGTCGGTCGCTAGGTCAGTTTTACTGGCGTGGTTTCCTAAGGTTAACACTCCTTTACCTAATTTCGATCCTCTTGCCAATGAGTCAACCCAGGCAACAGAATAATTATATTCTTTATCAAACTCATCTATAGAATCTAAAAGATGGTCAAGGCTATTAACTCGAACCGATTGGTGGCTAAAAAAAGTGGTCTCAATTTTTCTTAATCGGATAGACGCAGAAAGTATAATGCCCAGTAATCCTAGTCCACCGAAGCTAGACCAAAATAAATCAGGATTTTCGCTCCGGCTAGCCGTCACAACACTTCCATCAGCCAGTAAGACAGTGAATTCAGTGACACAACTCACGAACGATCCATCAATATGATGGCCTTTGCCATGAATATCATTGGCAATTGCTCCTCCTACAGTGACATATTTTGTTCCAGGAGCAATCATCGGAAACCAGCCTCTTGGGCTGAATATGTGAATGATTTCAGCAAGAGATACACCCGCTTCGCAGGTTAAAATTCCAGTCTCTTCGTCAAAATCTAATAATCTATTCAAATTTTGAGTCAATAAGACTCCTTGATTTAAATTGATGGCTTGATCACCGTAGCTCCGTCCTAAGCCGCGAGGGATTAGGTAATCATCGGAGTATGAGAGAAGCAAATCATTTTCAATACGAAAATTATATAAATTGGATTTTGCCTTTGGAAAATTTCCCCAGCCCGAAATTGTATTACTTGTAGGCATTCTTCAACTACGTTTTTTTCGTCTAAATCAAGTAAAGAGAAGTAAATTTAATGATTATTCAATTAATAAAACACAAAATAATCTTAGAAAGGGGAAATAAGTATTGGTTCAGGTATACCTTGTTCACAAATTGTAATAGTTACTGCAATAGTAGCTACATCAGAGTCATTGAAGCTTTTCACCAAAATATTCTTGTGAAATTTATACAAACCGAAGTGAGCAATTTAAAGAAAAGTAGTAATTAGCAGAAGCTAAGACAATTGAGATCAGATCTCGTTAGAATAAATTCTTATATAATTAATCATATAATGCCCAATGTTTTAATACTGGGAGCTACATCGGATATTGCTGTTGCCATTGCAGCTAAATACGCCAACGAAAAATACAATTTATCTCTGGCTGCCCGAAACGTCAAATTACTTGAGCCAATTAAACAAGACTTAGAAATACGCTATCAACATCAAGTTGACCTCTATACTTTTGACGCTACTGACTTTGAAACTCACAATTCCTTTTTTCAAAGCTTGAAAGAAAAGCCTGAAATTACTGTTTGTGTTTTTGGCTTGATGGAAGCAGAAGATAGAGCCTTAGAAGACTGGGAAATCTGTAAAAAGATGATTGATACAAATTATACCGGCGCTGTCTCAATACTTAATATTATTGCCAAACATTATATTCGACAAAGAAGCGGAACAATTGTGGGAATAAGCTCAGTGGCTGGTGAGCGAGGTAGAAAGAGCAAATTAATATACGGAAGTAGCAAGGCTGCATTCTCTGCTTACTTAGCTGGATTGAGAAATCTGACCCATGATTCAAATGTACAGGTTGTAAGTGTGAAGCCTGGATTTGTAGACACCAAGATGACTGAAGACTTAGATTTACCACCACTATTAACCGCTAAGCCAGAACTGGTAGCGAACAAAGTTTATAGTGGAGTACGAAAAGGTAAAAATGTAATATATGTAAAATGGTTCTGGCGGTACATTATGCTAATTATTAAACTGATCCCTGAAAGAATTTTTAAAAAAATGAATTTATAATTACCATCTTCTTTGGTTATTAGATACTCTAGATGATAAAATCAATCAGTTTATACTTTTAGACAGTGGTGTATTTATGAGTAGCTTTATTGAGGGATATAAACATCGAGGGATGCGAAGAGAGTTGGTGCAACTACTCTACCGAAAGGGTATTCGTGAGGAGCGAGTGCTTCGTGCTATGGAAACAGTGCCCCGGCATGCGTTCATGGATTCTGCTTTTGTTGAACATGCTTATCAGGATAAAGCTTTCCAGATAGGGGAAGGGCAGACTATTTCTCAGCCCTATACTGTAGCATTTCAAACCGAGTTACTGGAGCTAAAACCAGGAATGAAAGTATTAGAAATCGGAACTGGGTCTGGATATCAATGTGCCGTTTTGGTGGCAATGGGGGCTCAGGTTTATTCCATTGAGTACAATGAGGTGCTACATAAACGGGCAAAAGTTGTGCTCAGTAAGCTAAAGTATTCTGCATCGCTGTTTTGCGGCGATGGTTCAGAGGGGCTATCAGCACATGCTCCTTTCGAGCGAATTTTAGTAACTGCCGGTGCACCATCAGTACCCCAGTCCTTACTGGAGCAACTTCAGATTGGAGGAAAGCTGGTTATTCCGGTAGGTGATCGTAACCGACAAGAGATGCTTCTAGTAGAGAAAGACCAAGAGGGAAAAATTCGGCACAAGGCCTATAACTATTTCAGCTTTGTTCCCTTATTAGGAGAATCCGGTTGGGCTAAGGTATAGTCTACAGTTAGATTTAGTATCACTAAATACTTCCTTGTACCAGAAATGGCCTTATTTTTCGGAAATTTACTTTATCAGGCTATGAAATAATCTACTTTCTGCGAAAACTTCTCACTAACTATTTTATTAGCCAAGTCTGTGATCTATCTTGCGTGTGGTTAAGCACATGCTGCTGCCTAGAATTATATTGAGCAACCGACCGTAGCAACACTTAAAAATCTGCCATCATGAAGCTTTTTTTAGCGCTGATTATGCTATGCATTGGATTTGCTACTCAGACTTCTGCTCAGAACTATCGTCGGATTGATAGCCTGTATTCTCAACTAACACAGATTGAAGCGGAAAGAGTCTGGTCAGTGTATAACAAACTGGGTTGGGCTTACCGCTTATCGTATCCTGATAGTACTATCCATTATAGTAATGTAGTTCTAAACTCTTCCGCCTCAAGCTCGGAGAAAGCAACCGCCCTTAATTTTAGGGGTATTGCGTATATGTATAAAGAAGACTTTGCTGAGGCGCTGATAAGCTATCGGCAGGCTCTGGATATGGCACTCGGAGTTCAGGACTCAGTTCAAATGGCTTACTCTTACAACAACCTAGGCCGCTTGTTTCTTTCACAAGGTGATCGAGTAAAAGCCCATAGCTATGTAAATGATGCACTAGCTATATTTACCGAGAAGCAGGATACCGAAGGTATGGGTTATTGCTACATGAGCCTGGTGCAACTGTACGAGTTGCAAAACGATACTACCAAAATTTTAGATCTGCTGCAAAAGACATTGGCTATACGTGAGGAAATCAATGACGTTCACGGACAGATATCAATTTTTCAGGAGTTAGCTGATTACCGAGAAAATAGTCAGCAGTATGAGCAGGCAGAACAGGATTTACAACGAGCTATGGCTCTGAGTAATAGTGTACAGGATCAAATCAGTATTGCTGAAATAAACCTATCGTTGGCGGAGTTGTGGTACCATCAAAGCAATTATGCTCAATCAATGGGTTATTTGCGAAAGGCACTTACTGCAGCAGGCGCATCCAACAATACCAAGATTTTATCCTCTATAAACCTACTTCTAGCCAAGAATTACCATAACCAGGGTAAATATCGTCAAGCTCGTATTTACTTTCTCGATGTAGTTGATACTACTACTAATGAAGTGAGCCTGAGTCAACAGGTTGAGGCTTATTTCTTTCTTACTAAGATATTTGAGGCATTAGAGCGATATCCTGAAGCACTTAAGTACTACCAAGATCACGTAGCGGCGAAGGATTCACTACACGATATTGAGAAAGCTATTACTGTAGAAAGGCTGGAAAACCGACTAGTACTGGAAGAGCAGGATAAAAGATACGAACTACTGAAAGCTTCTGAAGCCCGAAATTTAGAGGTTTTGCAACAATCCAAGTTCAGAAATCTGGCTAAAAACATGATCCTGATTCTGGTGCTGTTGCTTTTCGTCACCATGCTTACTTTTTATCTCCGAGTGAGGTACAAGAACCGATTATTGGAAAGTCAGAAAAATCAAATTGAAGAACAGAATCAAAAGATTATTTCTCAGAATTTACAGATTACCCAGCAGAACGAGGAATTATCTGACCAGAATCAGCGTCTTCAGGCTATTGATCAGGAACGGGAAACCCTACTCAGTATTGTCACCCACGATTTAAAGGCCCCTTTTCAGCGGATTAAAGGCCTAGCTGATATTTTGGGTATGAGCATTGATAATCTGGATTCAGAGAATGAGCGTTATCTGGATTTGATCCGCAATACCTCTCAGGATGGAAGTTCGTTAGTGAACAACCTTCTGAATGCTAGTGTACTTGAGAAGCGACAATCATTAAGTCCGGAAAAGATAAACCTCGAAGAATGCATTAATAAGCTGGCAGATACATTTGAAAGTCAGTTGCTAGCCAAAGAAATGAATCTGCAATTACAGGTAGAACCTGGACTTACACTAGAAAGTGACCCACTTTTTTTGAGCCAGATACTCGATAACCTAGTTTCCAATGCCGTAAAATACTCCCCGGCAAATACGCAGGTTTATATTTCTGCTTTTCAATTAGGTGAAGAACACATTCGTATTTCGGTAGAAGATGAAGGGCCCGGCTTCAGCGAGGAGGATAAGAAGTATCTATATCAGAAGTTTAAGCGTCTTAGCGCCCAGCCTACCAATGGCGAAAGCTCACATGGCTTAGGGCTGGCTATTGTGAAAATCTTATCTGAGCGGCTACATTCTACCATTGAACTGGATAGTGAACCTGGACAGGGAAGTAAATTTATTCTAACCTGCCCAATCAAGTTAGAGCCTTATCTGCAAAAGGCAGGTTCGTCTACCGACCTTGCTGATGGCTAAGATACACCTCACTCCACTTTTTACTTTCCGAAAGTATAGATGACCTTAAAAAGAGTACCTCGACTCTGAAGGAAGCATGGAGGTGGGTTCACTTGTATAATTCGCTACAAATCACTAGATTATACCAACCTCTAACCCACACAACCATGGTAAAAAGCTATCGCGGCATTGCCCAGGAAATTCCAAAAAAGCCAAGAGTACCATCCCTGCTCGTTTCCGATTACATGGCTACTAACCTTATTACCTTTAGGCCTGACCAGTCAATACAGGAGGTAGTTAAAACGCTGATCTCACGTAAGATATCAGGTGGCCCAGTGGTAAATGATCAGCAAGAATTAGTAGGGGTGATCTCAGAAGGAGATTGTCTGAAGGAAGTTGTGAAAGGCAAGTACGACAATCTGCCCATTCTATCAGGTAAAGTGCGTGATCGCATGTCGTCCGATGTAATTAGCATTGACGGAGATATGAACATCTTCGAGGCGGCTAATATGTTTCTTAACAGAAGAATTCGCCGATTTCCGGTGCTCAAATACGGAAAACTGGTGGGGCAGGTAAGTCAGCGCGACATTATGAAAGCCGTACTAAAACTCAAGAGTTCAACTTGGCATTAGAATATATCATTTCCTGATTGATTCTGAGGAAAAGTAAAGCTGCAAACACCACCTTTAGCTCTTTTCTGGATTCTGGGTTGGGTAACGCCAAGATATTTTGTGTATCTTTCACGTTCAACCTAACCCTGAGTACGTGGAAACCCGCTTAGTACCTCTCTTTTTTTTTGTACTTACTGTAACAGTAACTTCCGGCGTTTGTCAGGAACAAATTTACAACAGTGAGCATCCGGAGATAATTTCGATCTGGAACCGGGTGGCAGATGTATCCCCCCTTTTGCGTTCAGTAGAAGCTGCCGAGCTTTCTCCGGACGGTCAACTGGCCGTGTCAGGTTCAAAATTTGGGTATAAAGTGATGCTTTGGAGGGTAGCCGACGGCGCTTTGCTCTGGGAAAACGAGCATGAATCAGAAGTGGAGTGTGTCGTGTTTTCACCCGATGGTAAGCGGATTGCCACTGGGGGAGAGGATTACTATGTGCGGGTTTGGGAGGTTGAAACCGGAAAAGAATTAGCCCAATGGGAGCACGATAGCGGTTTGGATGGTATTACCTGGTCGCACGATGGGCAGCTAATTGCTACCGGTTCGGAGGCGGGCGATGCCTTTCTGTGGGATGCAAATTCTTACCAACTGATTGGCAAGGTAAATACCGGTTCCACCATCAATTCACTACATTTTACTAAAGATGATTCGTTGCTGCTGGTTGGTGGTAATATTCAAACTCCCGACGAGAAAACAGGCAAGCCGATTTATACCGGTTTCGCTAAGTTGATTGATGTTGACCGCCAGCAGGTAATTCGTAGTTACGGCGATCATCAGGCTTCGGTAAAATCAGTTCGTATTTCTCCCGACGAAAGCATGATGGCCACTGGCTGCTTCGATAGCACCGCCCGGGTGTTCAACCTTAAAACTGGTGAACTACTACATTCGTACAAAGAACCTCTTCGAATTGAGGCTGTGGCTTTTACTGGTGACGGGCAATATCTGGTTACGGGAGGACACCAGCTAAAAATTAGCTTTTACCGACTGGCTGACGATGAACTTGTGTACGAGCTTCCGACACCTCGCACCGAGTATCTGGATTTTTCCGATGATGGGCGTTTACTTTTAACTGCGCACGAAGATAGCGGATTATTTTCTCTCTACTTAATGCTCTCCAACACCCAGTATCGGGGTAACTATCAGCAAGTGGCAAATAAACAGTTGAATAACCGGGATCTTAAAAATAAAGAATAAAATACTGATA
The DNA here is from genome assembly GCA_937884755.1 of uncultured Flammeovirgaceae bacterium. Lineage (GTDB taxonomy): Bacteria > Bacteroidota > Bacteroidia > Cytophagales > Cyclobacteriaceae > Tunicatimonas. Next base: position 723 of record CAKZYJ010000233.1, on the reverse strand, counting down.
ATGAATTTATTAGCGCTTAATCGCACCGAATTTGGTAATCCAGCAAATGAAGATAATATCCCCTCGTTAGCTGAAGCTGAAGTGTTGCTCAACGAGTGGGTAAAGATTGATAGTCTTAAGCGTCATATGCGGCAGGTAGGTACACTTATGAGAGCCTGGGCAGCAGAACGGGAGCAACTGGATGATACTGAACAACAGAAGTGGCAAATTGCTGGGCTACTGCACGATGCCGACTGGGATCAGTGGCCGGAACAGCATTGCCGTAAAATCATTGAAGAATTAGAAAGCAGGGAAGTAGCTCCCAGTATTATTCGGGCCATTGCCTCACACGGGCCCAGCCATTTTGGGGTAGAGCCGGAAACCAAGATGGATAAGATGCTCTACGCTTTCGATGAACTTTCCGGGCTGATTCACGCCTACTCGCTGATGCGACCTACTGCCTACGAAGGGATGCAACCTAAAGGAGTACGAAAACGGCTAAAGGATAAATCTTTTGCGGCCCAGGTTTCTCGGGAAGATATCCGCGATGCCAGCGAGCGGGCGGGAATTGATCTTAACGAACTAATCACCTTTATTATTCAGCATCAGGCCGCAGTAGCCTAAATCAATTTGTTGCCTTACGTTGTTGTAACGATAATTGATTGTGAAAGAGCCTAACCCATTGTTATCTGACCCAAAGCTGATCCGAGAGCAGTTCCCCATCTTTGGTGAACATCCGGGCTT
>CAKZYJ010000232.1 GCA_937884755.1 uncultured Flammeovirgaceae bacterium | reverse complement strand
GAGTACCCGGTAACCGGGATTATTTTTTGACGGCATTGTTTTCAGGTCGGTACTTGTCAAGCCGTTTTCGTAGCGAATTAACGCTACGGTGCCCTCAAACCCGTTGTGGTATAAAAAATAAGGAATGCCTTTAGTATCCGTGACGATATTGGATAGGTGTATTTGCGCGTACTCCTTGCTGGTGGGTCCGACCGGCGCATATTTCTCAAGAAAGGCAGGGGTGGCAATTCTATGGGGTTGATAACTACCTTCCACCAGGGGAACCGCTCTTGCTTTTACGGGAGTATCCACGATAATTCCAGGGAACGAACTCCAGGTCTCGCCTCCATCGGCTGAAACCAGATGAGAAGCCCCGTGATACAGCGAACCCTTCTCAAATCCCTTAGGATCGGTTTGAACATTAGCAAACAACAAATGAACGGCATCATCTTTTCCGACGGTCAAGCTATTCGTCCAATAAACATAGCCGGGCTTAGAGGCCTCGACAATGGTTTTGGGGGGAGACCACCGTCCGCGCTCGAATTTTGCCAGATCAAGCGTCCAAAATTTTTCTTGCTGATGACGAAAGGTGAGATATAAGTTCGCCTGACTATCAGCGATTAAAGCAGGATAGGTTCCTTTCGTTACAATACTGTCTACCAATACCCATTCGCCGTTTTTTACATCGCTGATGCTATAATGATATAGGTTTGAGTGGTGCCCACCGATAACGGCATGAATGTCGCCATTAGGCGAGCGGGCTAAGGCTGCTCCACAATGGTTGTCCGGCATGATCCCGCCGATTTTTCCTGCTACCAGGATTTTGTCGGTTTCATGATCTACTAAGCTCCATCGATTTTGACGGTGCTTATCGATCCAGGTGCAAAGAATCCCTTCTTCAATAACCAGGATTTTGTTGCTCATGGTATAGGCCGTAGCCCGATCCCCGCCTTGGTTGGTCAGCAATAGTTCTTTTACCGACTTTTTCTGCGCGTAGCTTACCTGCAACAGGCCGAATAGTAAAAAAAGTTGAATAAGTATACTCAAGGGCTATTAAGGTTGGTTTCAAAATGCTACGGACTATTGAGTAGCTTAAAAAGCTAACTTAAAGTTTTTGAGTCACTTTTCAACACATCGCATTGCTGATGTTCTTCCTTGGCGACCAAGCATTGATTTCAACACTCCACAGCGTGGCTCTCGCCTTCGATCAGTTTTCCGCAACAAAGTACGGTTAAAACAAGATCATCCTAGAATAGCGAGCGGTTTTACGACTTCTTTGAACTTAAACTTGATAGTAGACAAACAAACCCTGTAGAACAACGTCCGGAAATACGCGGCGCTCAATAGCCCACCCCGGATCAGGGTAGATTTGAGTAACTACTGGCTCTGGCGACAACAATGGACACTATACTCCGGCGGTGAGCTGACACAAAAATATCCAAGATTTAGATAAACCAAACTTTCTGCTTCTTTACTAAAAAACGAAAAAATGAACATACTAATCACCGGAGTCACCGGTTTTGTCGGCAGCCACGTAGCCCAAGCCTTGCTGGAAAAAGGCCATGAAGTTACCGGGCTTGTACGGCACGATGAGGAAGTAGCCGCTTTAGAAAAACAAGGAATTCACCCTGCGGTGGGCGAGCTTGCGGATATTGAGCTACTAAAGTCGCTGGCCCTGGCGAGTGATGGTGTCGTTCATGCTGCCGCTTCCAATGTTCCGGGCTGGGAAGAGACCAACCAGCAGGTTGTTAGTACGCTGCTGAGTACACTCCGGGGCACGGGTAAGCCGGTGGCTATGCAGGGTGGCACGATGGTCTTTGGGGATACTGGCGCTACCCTGTTAGATGAAGACACTGCTTCCTTTAATCCTCCGCCACCGATGCAAGGACGGGTTACGCTAGAACGTAGGTTTTTGGCCGCTGAACAGCAAGACATACGTTCGCTGATCATTTACGGTAGCTACGTGTACGGTGGGGCCGGAGCGGCAATCCCGTCTATTATGAAAGCCGCTGCTCAATCGCACGGCTACAGTGCGTACGTAGGCGAAGGCCACAATGCCTGGGCCAGTGTGCATATTCAGGACTGGGCCTCATTGTTTGTGCTGGCCTTAGAGCAGCCACAGGCCCTTGGGCCTTACTTCGCTGCTGCTGAGGTACACTCCTTGAAAGAGATTGCAACAATGGTGAATCAGGCGACCGACAACTCGTCAGGAGTGCAGTCGGTTACTCCTGAACAAGCTGGGGAACTATGGAGCTTTTTTGCCCAGCCCTTGTCGTTGATGAACCAACGCTTTTCGGGTGAAAAGGCGAAGAAGACCCTAGGTTGGCAGCCTGAACATTCGCTGGGTGCCACCACCATTTAGCCTAAACCAGACCAGACGATGTATATCAAAAGAAACATTAGCTTTGACTTGCTGATGCGCTATTCGTGGCCAGTCATCATCCCCGCACTACTGTGGGCCGTCATCATTTTTCTCATTTATTACTACCTGGAATGGCACTTTGTAAGTCTCAACTTTGAGCCAATCAGCGTGGTGGGGATTGCTGTTTCTTTTCTTATTGGTTTTAAGAACAACCAGAGTTACGACCGTTTTTGGGAGGGGCGCAAAATCTGGGGAGCTATCGTAAACTATAGCCGTACCTGGGCCAATCAGGTGCTACATCTAGTCAATAATAATGCGGCCGGTACGATCAGTGAAGAAGAGCTTCATTACCACCACCGTACGTTGATCTATCGGCATGTGACCTGGCTACACGCCCTTCGGCTGCAACTGCGCCAGCCGGTTTCTTTTTCGTTGAAAGAGAACAAGTACGTACAAAGTCTACTGGACAAACACCACGAAAACGAAGCGATCTGCGAGACAATCTCGGCCTACGTCAGCAAAGAGGAAGTCGATGAACTCCGCGAGCGACGCAACGTGGCCACCCACCTGGTAAAGAACCAGGCGAAGCAACTCCAGACCCTG
>CAKZYJ010000231.1 GCA_937884755.1 uncultured Flammeovirgaceae bacterium | reverse complement strand
AGTACAACGAAGCAACCAACACCGTACTATCTTTTGGTGATGATAGCCTGCTGGACTTAGTGCAGGAAGCCCTGATTGTCGGACAGCGAATGGGCGAGGTACCGACCGAAGTTCCTGCCGTTCCGCTTCAGTCGGACGTGCAGCAGCATCAGAAAAAGCTCCGCCTAAAACCCAGCGATGAGCGTAAAGCCCTAACGATAGATTTGCGGAAAGACCTAGATCGAGAACGAAGTCAGTTTCTCCATCGCTTGTACGTATTAGGAATTAATTGGGGGACTCCAGCGTACGTTTCGGGTAAGGGAACCTTCAAAGAGCAGTGGAATCTGTACTGGGAGCCGGAGATTGCCATTCGAGTTATAGAAAAGGGTATCTGGGGCAACACCGTAGCTTCAGCAGCTACCTCCTACACTAAGCAGCAATTAAATCAAGTCTCGGCTTTAAGTGAGGTAGCTCAGTTGCTAGAGCAAACGCTACCTGCTAACTTGCCAAAGGCTCTGGCTGACTTGCTACAAAAGCTGGATGAACTAGCTGCTTTGTCAGGGGATATTTTCCAACTGATGCAAGCTCTACCACCCCTAGCTAATATTAGTCGCTACGGCGATGTCCGCCAGACAGACACCACCATGATTAATCATGTGCTAGATAGTTTAGTTTCTCGAGTCAGCATTGGTTTGCCCAACGCTTGTACTTCTTTGAACGAAGATAGTGCCACGGAAGCATTTGCTAGAATTCAGGAGACGGACAGTGCATTGCGAATTTTGCAACGAGATGATTATACCCAACTCTGGCATCAGTCATTAGTCAGTTTGGCTGATCATTCGCAGATCAATGGGATCGTGGCGGGTAAAGCCTGCCGAATTTTATCAGAAAGCAGTATTTGGAGTGATGAAATTATCGCTCAGAAATTTTCTCTAGCTCTCTCGTCAGCCCAGTCAATAGGTTATTCTGCTACCTGGCTGGAAGGCTTTCTTCAGGGAAGCGGCATGGTACTCATTCTGGATGAAACATTATGGAGACTGCTTGATCAGTGGGTAGCTCAGTTAGAAGAGGAAGTATTTGTACAGCCGCTGCCCGCGCTCCGCCTAAGCTGTTCGACTTTCTCCAAGCCCGAACGACGAAAACTAGGCGAGAAAGCCAAAAGTGGCAAACAGTCGGTTTCAGTAGCAGCGGGCGCATCTCAAGATACCGGCTTCAATCACGAGCGAGCCGCTACGGCCTTACCGCTGGTAAAACAATTGCTAGGTCTAAAAACAGTAACGAATGAATAGCGAACAGTTAAGAAGGTGGCGATTAATTCTGGGGGAAGGCGAAGCCGATGGCACCGGAATGAGCCTGAGTGGAGCCGACCAAGTTATGGATCAGTCGCTGACCGCACTTTACGATGGTGAGCGAGGTGGGGGGCTAGGACCTAGCTCGCCTAACGTAGCCCGTTGGCTGGGCGATATTCGAACTTACTTTCCTAGTTCGGTGGTGCAAGTGATGCAGCAGGATGCCTTCAAGCGGCTGAATCTTACGTCTATGCTCACCGAGCCAGAAATGCTGCAAGCCGTAGAACCTGACGTACAACTTGTGGCTAATCTGATGACCCTATCGCGGGTGATTCCCGATAAAACTAAGGATACCGCCCGCGAAGTAGTACAGAAGGTAGTAGATGCGCTGATGAAAAAACTCACCCAGCCCATGCAGCAAGCCGTCACTGGAAGTTTGAATCGCTCGGTGAAAAACAAACGTCCCCGGCACAACGAAATCAACTGGCACGCCACTATTCTTCGTAACCTTAAGCACTACCAGGCCGAATATAAAACCATCATTCCCGAAACCCGGATTGGCTATGGACGCAAACGCAGTGCCTTGAAAGACATTATTCTGTGCGTAGACCAGAGCGGATCAATGGGCACGTCGGTAGTGTATTCCGGTATTTTTGGGGCGGTGATGGCGTCCATCCCGGCAGTAAACACCCGCATGGTCGTATTTGATACCTCAGTAGCTGATTTAACCGAAGACCTGCAAGACCCGGTTGATTTATTGTTCGGAGTACAACTAGGCGGAGGAACCGATATTGAACGAGCACTACGCTACTGCCAACAATCCGTCACTCGCCCTAACGACACGGTGCTGGTGCTTATCACCGACCTGTACGAAGGCGGCAATGTAGCTGAAATGAAAAAGCGAATTCTCTCGCTGGCAGGTAGTGGAGTACAAATCGTAGTATTACTAGCTCTGAATGATCAAGGTAAGCCTTACTTCGATCATAGCAATGCAGCTTTCTTAGCGGCAAACAACATTCCAGCCTTCGCCTGTACCCCGGATCTTTTTCCCGATCTGATGGCAAATGCTCTGCAAAAACAAAACCTCTTCCAATGGGCAGCTACCCATGATGTAGTGGTTGCCGGGCGGTAAACGATTTAATTCATTAGATTAGTAGCCGAAGTTTATGGGCAACGTAGCTCGCTTTGGATAACTAATTTACTGATGAGAATATATCTTCTTTTTCTACTTATAGGCATTTTGTCAAGTGTCACAACTACTGAGTGTAATGCTCAATCTGAATCAACTACTGGTCCTAAAAAAGGATCATTAGTCATAGCCGGAGGAGGTAAACTTGAAGAAAGTATTATCAAACGGTTTATCGAATTAGCCGGAGGAACCGACGCACCTATCGTTATTATCCCTACTGCGTTAGGCGCGAAGAGCTACGATGAAAATTACGGTGGTACCAAGGCGTTCAGGGATGCGGGCGCTACCAATATAACCGTGCTGCATACGGATGATCGGACTGAGGCTAATTCTGAGGATTTTGTGCAACCTCTACGGGAGGCTAAGGCGGTATGGTTTGGTGGCGGGCGACAGTGGCGGTTGGTCGATTCCTATAAAGATACCAAAGCCGAGGAACTGTTCTGGCAGGTGCTAGAAAAAGGCGGTGTTATCGGAGGTTCTTCGGCTGGAGCAACCATACAGGGTTCTTATCTAGCGCGAGGCGATACCAAGAATAATCAGATCATGATGGGCGACCATGAGGAGGGCTTTAATTTTATCAAAAATATCGCGATTGATCAGCACGTACTAGCTCGCAACCGACAGTTTGATATGTTCGATATTCTGAAGAATCGTCCGGGGCTACTGGGTGTCAGTATAGATGAAGGTACAGCAATGGTCGTGCAGAAAAATCAGTTTGAAGTCCTGGGTGACAGCTACGTGATCGTCTACGATGGTTCCTTCTGGTCTCGGGAAGGAAGCGACTTAAAGACTTTACCTCCTAACGATAAGCTATTCTACTTTCTCCGAGAAGGTGATCAGTATGATCTGAAGAAAAGGAAAGTTATCTCAAAGTAACATTCATCGGTGATGTGGGCTCATATCTCATTGAGGATACAAGACCTCAAAATTGTTCTGGGCGAGTAATTGCAAATAAAAGGGGCCGAAGCCCCAATAATCTTAAGACTAACTTGTAAAAAATTCTTATTCGGTGGGGGGCAGTATCACAGCATCAATTACGTGAACTACTCCATTGGAGGCTTCTACATCTGCACTAACTACAGAAGCCCCGTTCACCTTGGCCCCGTCAGCGGTAGTGATGGTTACTGATGCCCCATTTGCAGTTTCTGCTGTCATACCATCTGATAAATCAGTTGACATAACCTTTCCGGGTACAACATGATATGTTAAGATAGCCACCAGCTGGTCTTTGTTTTCAGGAAGCAATAGGTTATCTAATGTTCCTTCAGGGAGTGCGGCGAAAGCATCATTAGTAGGCGCAAATACGGTAAATGGACCATCGCTTTTCAAAGTTTCTACTAATTCTCCTGCCTGAACGGCAGCAACCAGGGTAGAGAGAATTTCAGTCTCAACGGCAAGATCAACAATATCTTTAGCCTCTGCCTCTGCCTCTGTTTGCTCAGGTGCTGCTTCTTCAACAGCTGTCGTCTCAGTAGTTTCTTCGGCTGTTTCTGTAGTTGAGCCACTTCCACATGCGCTAAGAGCAAAGATCAATATCAAGCTTGGAAATACTAATTTTAATGTCTTCATAGTGATAGTTTAGTTTATGCTTGAAACAGGGTGGAAGTCTAAAATGTTTAATATTTTTACCTAAATATTAAACATGTGAGGAGGGTTATTTCAAAGTAACGTCCATCGGTGATGCGAGCTTGTATCAATAAAACTGAATTAGAACTAGGCTTAATCTTTCAAAGCCTCAAACAAAATCTCAGCCGGGTGCTGGGCAATGCGGCCGGTTCCGTCTTTAATCTGGTGGCGACAACTAGTGCCGGGGGCAGCAATGATTACGTCTTCCGGTTGTTGGCGCACCGTGGGGAATAGCACTAGCTCGCCAATCTGCATGGATACGTCGTACTTATCCTTTTCGTAGCCGAAGGAACCGGCCATACCACAGCAGCCCGAAGGGATCATATGTACCTGGTAGTTCTCCGGCAGGGTCAGCATCTTTTTGGTAGGCACCAGCGAGGAGAGCGCCTTCTGGTGACAGTGGCCGTGCAGCTTGATTAGACGCTCCTGGGTAGTAAAATCGGCTTTGGTAATGTTGCCCCGGTCAATTTCCTGAGCTACGAATTCATCAAAAGTATACGTATATTCTGCGATGTGACGGGCGGTTTCTTTTTCTTCGCCCCGGGTTAGTTCTATGTATTCGTCGCGCAGTGTTAAAATGGCGGAAGGCTCAATGCCAATGATTGGGGTCTCTTCGCCCACCAGATCCTTCAAATGAGCAATATTCTTCTGGGCAATAGTTCTGGCCTGCCGAACGAGTCCTTTAGACAGGAAGGTGCGTCCGCTTTCTTCGTGTTTGGGAATCTCTACTTCGTAACCCAGTTTTTCCAGTACCTGAATGGCTTTAATGCCAATCTCGGTATCATTATAATTGGTGAATTCATCGCAGAAAAAATACACTTTGCCTTTGGTAGCCTCCGAAACAGGGGTCGGTATCTCAGGGGAAGTGAAAGATAAACCACTGCTGCTGACCATCGGCTGACTAGCTGCTAACCGAGTTTCCAACTGGGCTTCATACCACTTGCGTAGTGTGGTTTTATAAAGCAGCGGTAGCGAACGTTTATGGGCAAAACCACTAACCTGCTTAATCAGGCTACTCACCAGCGGCTGGGTAACCGCCCAGTTATAGAGTCGGGGAGTAAGTGCAGCCAACGCGGTAAGCTGGGTGAAATGAGCCACAATGCGGGTCTGGATTGGCACGCCCTTCTTATCGTAATAATGCTGTAAGAACTCCGCTTTCATTTTACCCACATCCACGTTCGACGGGCATTCCGACTTGCAACCCTTGCACGACAGGCACAGATTCATCACCTCCTTAATCTCGTCGTGAGCAAAACGGTTAGGCTGATTGGAATTAGTTAGGAAGTGGCGCAGAATATTTGCCCGAGCGCGAGTGGTATCTTTCTCCCGACGGGTGGCCATATAGCTAGGGCACATGGTACCACCACTGAGGTGGGTTTTACGGCAGTCGCCCGAACCGTTACACTGCTCGGTAGCCCGCACAATGCCCATATTCTGGCTAAAGTCCAGCACCGTATCAATTTCCGGAATAGGATGACCGGGCATGTAGCGTAACTGCCGGTTCATGGGCGGTGCATCCACAATCTTACCCGGATTAAAAATATTATGTGGGTCCCAGGTGTATTTTACCTCCCGAATCAGTTCATAGTTTTTATCACCAATCATCTGCTGGATAAACTCGGCGCGCAACCGGCCATCACCGTGCTCACCACTGAGGGAACCCCGGTACTTCTTCACCAGATTAGCAATATCCTGAGCAATAGTGCGGAACATAATATTACCTTCCTCTGACTTCAGATTCAGAATAGGGCGTAGGTGCAGCTCGCCATCGCCAGCGTGAGCGTAGTGTACGCAGGACAATCCGTATTTTTCCAGCGTCTGGTTGAATTCCGCGATGTAGTCCGGCTGGTCTTCTACGGCTACGGCGGTGTCTTCAATGACTGGCTGAGCTTTGGAATCGCCCACTACATTGCCGAGCAATCCTAAACCCGCCTTGCGGACGTTCCAGGCGATTTTGGTCTCCTCATTGTACAGTACCGGAAAGTGGTAGCCGTAGCCCTCGGCTTGCATCTCGGTGTACATGGCTTCAATAGCCGCATCTACTTCCTCGCGGGTATCGCGGGCAAACTCAATCATCAGCACCGCTTTGGGGTTGCCCTCAATAAAGTAGGCATTTTTTCGGTACTCATTATTTGCGCGGGTACGTTCGATAATGTGGTGCTCCATCAGTTCGGAAGCTCCCGCTCCGTGTTTCATAGCGATGATGTTGGCGCGTAAGCTATCGTCGATAGAGTTAAAGTGCGGACAAGCTAGCCCTACCTCCTTGGGTGGTAGTGGTAGGCAGTTTAGCTTGATTTCGGTGATGAAGGCTAACGAACCTTCCGAGCCGGAAAGCAGCTTACACAAGTTGAACAGATCGGCTCCGCCGAAGACTTCACTATCCAGTAGTACATCTACCGCGTAGCCCGTGTTCCGACGTCGCTTTATCTCCGGGCGGGGAAACTCCACCCTAATTTCCTGCTGTACTTCTGGATCGGAAAGCCGGTCGCGCAGTTGACGATAGATATTAGCTTCTAGCTCACTAACCGCGGTTTCGCCGCTACACTTTTTTTCAAACTCTTCCGGGGTCATCGCTTTGAACACGGTGAAGCTGCCGTCGCTCAGAATAGCCCGTACCTCCAATACGTGTTCACGAGTAGTTCCGTAGATCGGAGAATGCAAACCGCAGGAATTATTCCCCATCATACCCCCTATCATAGCGCGATTAGCCGTAGAGGTCTCCGGGCCGAAGAACAGTTCGTATTTTTCCAGGTATTTGTTTAAGTCATCACGAATAACGCCGGGTTGTACCCGTACCCAGCTTTCGTGCAGATCTACTTCCAGAATTTCGGTAAACTTCTGAGAGATGTCCACTACAATACCATCGCCCACTACCTGTCCGGCCAAAGATGTTCCGGCTGCCCTAGGAATAAGTGAAGTACGATAACGATTGGCAAAGCGAATAAGCGTAGCAATATCGGCCTCAGTTTCAGGAACGGCTACGGCCAACGGCATCTCCTGATAAGCCGATGCATCAGTAGCGTAAAGGGTACGCATCGCCTGGTCGTAATGTAGCTCTCCCCGAAGTTGCTCAGCCAGTTTTTCTAGATTCATAATGGTGCAGATACAATTCCGTAAATGTACTACAATCTAATGAACCTATAAGTTTTATTATAGGCAAGGAGCAAGGTGCTTGATCCGGTCTGACTATATGTCAGTGACTTGTACACCTAATAAAGTACAGATATGCATTAGTATGTGCCAGTTGGTCTACGAAAACATTACGAACCAGGAACGAGCGGCCGCCGCCTTTAGGTTTGTGTGGTAGTAAAATTCTAAGAAAGCAGTCGT
>CAKZYJ010000230.1 GCA_937884755.1 uncultured Flammeovirgaceae bacterium | reverse complement strand
TCATCGGCAAATGCACCCACTAAGTCAGCTAGAATCAAAGCGGCTTCTAGAATAGAGAAGCTCTCGTTTCCAACAACAATATCTACCAGGCTTTCAGTAGGGGGAAGTAATACCTCATCAACTACGTGTCCAATTGTACGTCCCAGTGGTAAATTGGCAAATATCACTTTGGATTCGTTAATCTTGATGACTCTTCCTTTATTCCTTAGCGAGACCTCAACCGCTGCTCCATTCAGAGTTGGTTCGAATACCGGCTCAAACTGTCTTGCCCGTATGCGCTCGGGTAGCACGTGGTAAAGTAGAATCTCTCTTAGCCCTTCTACCTCTCCCACATTGTGCGCATTAATACCAAGCTGGGCGAAAGCCTTATCGGTAGGTAAAAAAGCGGTCCAACGGTTAGTCAGTACTGGTCGTAGTAAATCCTCCTGGATTAACGCTCTTAACAAAACCCGGAAAGTAGGAATTCGGCGGAAAAAGCGGGCATTGTCTGAATTTTCTTCGGTAATTTCAATTCCGGCAACGCTCTCATTAAACGTATCAACCAATTCTTGTAGCTCAACATCGGCTGATGGCGTGACTGGTGCAATTTCGGGGGAGTCATCTTGGCAGGCGGTGAGCAGTAAACTGAAGATTACTGCTAGGGTAGTAAAAATCCTAAGGTGTCTCATAAAAATGTAGGTTTGGATGAATAAATATTTTGAGTAACTAGTAAACTACCTCACAGTACTTCAGTGTAGGAATCATCCGCAAACGGGTGAAAAGACAGGGTGAACTGAAGTTAAATTGGAGTAAATTGATACAATTTTTTCTAAGTTACTGGTATCTGACTATCGTTGAATTCCAGCTAGGTACGCGGAATATTGCTGTTTCATTTCTATACTTAGATTTAGCTAGCAACAACCTATCATGAAACGAAAAGAGTTTATTAAGACATCTTCTGCTTTAGTAGCCGGTAGTTTTCTTCCTCCCGTCACCTATCAACGAAGCCCCTTGAAAGAAACTAATCGAAAGAATTGGGCCGGTAATTACACTTATCGAGCAGAAAATCTACACGAACCCCAAAGCGTGGAAGAGATTCCGGAACTGGTAAAGAAACTAGAACTTCAAAAGCCACTGGGCTCTCGCCATTGCTTTAATAACATTGCCGATAGCCCGCTCAATCAGATTTCCACCCGCCACCTGAACCGAGTAATTGAGATCAATAAGGAGGATAAAACCATAAAGGTGGAGGCAGGCATCCGCTACGGCGATTTTGCCCCCCAACTTCATCAGCAGGGGTTAGCACTACATAATCTGGCTTCTCTACCGCATATTTCAGTAGCCGGAGCCTGCGTTACCGGCACCCACGGTTCGGGCGTTACCAACGGTAATCTTTCTACCGCCGTTCGTGCGTTTGAGTTTGTGACTCCGCAAGGGGAAGTAGTTGCCTTAAGCCAGGACAAGAGTGCAGAAAAATTTAATGGCGCAGTAGTCAACCTGGGTGCCATCGGACTGATTACCCAAATGACCCTGGACGTACAAGACCCCTTTGAAGTACGGCAGGATTTATTTCAGGATCTACCTCTGGCATCTCTGGAAAAGCATTTTGATGAGATCATGTCCAGCGGTTACAGTGTCAGCCTGTTTACCGATTGGCAGGATAAAAAGGTCAGCCAGATTTGGATTAAGCGCAAGGCTGGTGAAAGCACTGATGACCTACCAACTGACTACTTTGGGGCTAAAGCCGCTACCCGGAATCTGCACCCCATCACCCGCCTCTCCTCCGAACATTGTACGCAACAGATGGGCGAACCAGGCCCCTGGTTTGAGCGGCTTCCCCATTTTAAGATGGGGTTCACACCTAGCAGCGGTGAAGAATTACAGTCGGAGTATTTTGTTTCTCGGGAGAACGCGGTAGATGCCATACTGGCTTTAGAAAGAATAGGTGACCAGATTTATCCCCAGCTTCTAATTTCAGAAATTAGAACAATTGCAGCGGATAATTTGTGGATGAGTCCCTGCTACCAGCGCGATGTCGTGGCAATTCATTTTACTTGGAAGCAAAATTGGAATGAAGTGCAAAAACTGCTTCCCAAAATTGAAGCCGAACTAGCTCCCTACGACGTTCGCCCCCACTGGGGTAAGCTGTTCACCATTGACTCGAGAGTACTGGCGTCTCGTTACGAAAAGCTACCCGAGTTTATGAAGATAGTAAAAGAATATGATCCTGAGGGCAAGCTTCGCAATGATTATCTCAACACTACTATTTACCCAACCTAATTAAACTTATTCTACGTTCTTTATGACTATTTATAGATTGCACATCATATGAAACTTTAAACATCAAAAGGCTCTATAACTCCAGATGAAGATTCAAGTAAGATTAATATAAAATTAGTCTATTCCGCTGTCTCGCTTAGTAGCTCAGAAAATTCCTTCGGCGACATGTAAAGCTTTTTTATCCTTCGTTTGTACCATACAGGAATTTCATCGTGGTTGAGCACGTAGTTTTTAGTCTTGATTACCTTATCGCCCAGTCCATGCTCCAAAGCGTACATATCAGCTCGTCGCTCTGCTTTCTTCAAATAACTTTTCGAAAGCCAGTACTTAGCTCCAAATCCGATCATTGACAGTCCGCTACGGTCTTTATAGTCCATAATGTGACCTAGTTCGTGAGCAATCCAGCCAACCAATACTTCGAATGGAAGTGCTGAAATATCCAAATTTTCGTGCGTTAGCTCCAGATAGCGACTAATTTTAACAACGTACGCCCGATTTTTCTTCCCCCGAAAGATGGAGCCTACCTTGGGCTGAGCCTGCATTACCGACTTACGAATATCTTCTTTATACACAAAATGTATCTTGGTTTCCGCCAAATCAGGGTAACAGGCTAATGCAGCCACAATCACTTCCCGCATTTCGCCGGGGATAAATTTATTTTTCGTAAAACTTTCAGTATCTGCTTCCTGGGGTTCACCCTCGGAGTTAGGCGATGCCAAACCGGAAAGCACTATGAAGGCCGATAAAGTGAAGAGTATGACAGTAGTTCGCAAAGCAAAATAGTAATTCAACAATAAACGACGAATAGCAACCTGTAGATTACTAAAAAGAAATGTAATAGTATTATTATTTCAGTATATACTTTTATGATTAGTATACGCTAAATATTATACTATAACCCTATCTATTGCAATTTACTATTCATTCATCAGGTATGCTTCAGGATTGAATTAGATACAGTACATAGGTAACTTTTGCCCGAATAATTTCGGACACATCATAGTACCAATTAGCATCTGAGAAATAGGAAGGTCTCTTTATTCAACAGTAATGAGCGTAGCCAGTTTCTCCCGGCTAGCAATGCGTCCGTAAAATGCTACCACCACGAAACATAAGAGAGGAACAACATAAGCTAAGTGAATACTTTGGGTAGCATCAGATACCTGCCCTTGTACGGAGGTGAGCACCGCCCCGCCCAGAATCGCCATAATCAACCCCGAGCCACCAATCTTAGTATCATCTCCTAGTCCCCGTACTGCAAGACCATAAATTGTTGGAAACATAAGCGACATACAGGCTGAAATTGCCACTAAGGCGTAAACACCTACGTATCCGCTACCCACAATCACCACAAAAGTGCAAATGATTGCTAGCACTGAAAGTCCCGCTAAAAGGTTGCCGGGCGAAATGTACTTCATTAAGGCAGTACAGATAAAACGCGAAACCATAAATAAAATCAAGGCTGCGAGATAATAAGAGGCCGCCTCGTCTTCATTGACGCTAAGTTCCTGCATCACGTAGCGGATTGTGTAAGACCATACTCCAATCTGAGCACCCACATAAAAGAATTGAGCTGCTACTCCCCAAACGTAATTTGAATTCTTAATCAAACGCCTCACCGTCGCTCCTATATTCAGCGAATCGTCCGCATCAGAAGCTTTGGGCATTTTAGTAACCGCAATGGCAATCCAAATGATCAACAGTACTCCGGCTACCCCTACGTAAGGCCCCATCACGGCCGCTAACTCGCTCGACTGTATAGCTTGTAGTTCCTCCGGGCTCATAGCCGCCCGGGTTTCGGCACTTGCCTGATTAAGTTGAGATAGAATGAAAAGCTTACTAAGCAGTACTCCAATAATAGAACCGATGGGATTGAACGATTGAGCCAGATTTAAGCGCTGGGTACCGTTTTCTTCGGGGCCCATCGCAATAATGTAGGGGTTGGCTGCGGTTTCCAGGATTGAGAGCCCGCCTGCTAAAACAAAGAGCGCGGCTAGGAAGTGACCGTAGACCATCGTCTGACTGGCTGGGTAAAACAAAAGTGAACCCGAAATAAATAAGCCTAGACCCAGTAGCACCCCAGTTTTGTAAGTGAATTTTTTAATAATGAGCGCCGCCGGAAGGGCTAAGCAAAAGTAGGAACCGTAAAAAGCTACTTGAATCCAGGAAGTCTGAAAGTCCGACATGCTCATAATCCGCTTAAAAGCTGCCAACAGCGTGTCGGTCATATTGTTGGCTAAACCCCACATTAAGAACAGACTGGTAATCAGAATAAACGGAAGTATAGGGGTTTTCCTGGGCTGGCTCATAGTTGTAGGTTAGGTAGTATTAGTGATTAAAAAGTGTTCAATAAAATGAATTAAAGAACAACTGTATCGCCAAAATACAACGAGTCAGCAAATATTCCATACTCATACCTACCGAAAGCGTTATTTTTCGCAAGATGTTTGAGCAGCTCGGACCACATTCTATTCATTGTATTCGTTAAAAAGTAAGAAAACAGTAACTGTAAATTGAATTTGAAGTATCCTTCTTTTTCTGTTAATTACTAATACAGAATTAACGAAAAGGTAATCTACCAAACGGCTTATCCTGGTCTGTACTTTGTATTTTTGAAATGTATTGACTGAATCTATCACAACCTAAAACTATGGTTTCAGATCAAGCCACTCAATCTGATATATACCATTGGTGCCAACTACAACAAGGCTCATCAGCAGCCCTAGAAGTGCTCTACGACCGATATTTCTCTCAACTATTTCGATATGGTCTACAGTTGATCACCGACCGCTCATTGGTGCAGGATGTGTTACAAGACTTCTTTTTCGAGCTCTACACTCATCATCACTCACTTTCAGAAGTGCAACAGGTTCGCTCTTATTTATTTGTCTGCTTTCGCCGCAAATTACTCCGTTCCCGAACTAGCAATCTACCTGTAGTCAGATTAGAAGAAGTAGTTCAACCCACTACCCAATCGTCAGAACACAGCTTGATCTATTCTCAGCTAAGCGAAGAGAAACGCAAACTACTAACCCGCGCGGTTACCAAATTATCCAAGCGGCAGAAAGAGGCAGTTTTTCTGCGGTTCTACCAGGAATTAAGCTACGAGGAAATTGCAGCAGTGCTGGAGCTAAAGGAGGTAAAATACGCTCGAACCTTGATCTACCGTAGCATTCAGGTCCTACGGCAGCAGATGAAACAGTACCAGTCTAAGCTCACACTGTATTCTTGCCTCCCATTACCGGAATTTTTAAGGTTATTAAAATTCTGATAATCAAAGTATTAGAATATTTCTTCTGTTTTTTTCAAAATAGTTTGAGGGCATATTACTCATTATCAGCTCCTATCAGTATACAACCAGCCTTCTTGCGCTATATTTATGGACTACTCTCAGTTTTCAGTTGAAGAATTTGTTGCCGATCTCTCATTCGTCCAATGGGTAAAGGGAGAAGATGAGAAGTTGAATACCTTCTGGGCTGATTGGGTAAAAAACCATCCCGAAAAGTCAGCTCAGGTAGAGGAAGCCCGTGAGCTGGTTATAATGATATACTCTGTAGTGGATTTACCCGGCTCTCAACCCACCGCTGATGAAATTTCTGCCAGCAAGCAGCATATAATCCAGCGAATTTCTGATCGTCAGTTCCAGCCCTCCATTCAGAATAAACACAGTATTTCGCGCTACCAACCACTGGCCGCAGTAGTAGTATTAGTGATCGTAAGTTCTTTCGCTCTCTGGTGGTACCAATCGGCTTTCGGCCGGGAAACGTACCGGACGGCTTATGGCGAAATGACAACATTCACCCTTCCCGACCAAACCACCGTAACCCTCAACGCTAACTCGGTTTTGGAAACCAGTTCAAGCTGGAATAAAAATGAATCACGGGAAGTCTGGCTTAGTGGGGAAGCCTACTTCGACGTAACTCATCAACCCGACGACAATCGATTCATCGTCCACACCGAAGTGGTAAATATTGAAGTATTCGGTACTGAGTTTAATGTACATAACCGAAGAAGCGAAGCCGAGATTATTTTGGCAGAAGGAAGCGTGAAACTCACATCTACCAGCAATCAATCAGCATCGGTTTCAGCATTTATGCAGCCCGGCGAAATGGTACAGTTAAAGGGAGGAACGTTCAATCGTAGCCAGGTAGATGTTGAGAAGAGTACTTCCTGGCGCAACAATCGCTTGTATTTTGAAGAAGAATCGTTAGCTGAAATTGCCCAACGCTTGGAAGACAATTACGGATTGCAGACGAAATTTTCTTCACCTCAACTTTCTCAACTCACTTTCACTGGCTCCAGCCCTACCGATGACCTATCAATACTATTCATTGCGCTGTCTGAGGCATTGGGAGTAAATGTGAGTCTCCAAGAGAATACCATACTAGTACAGAACAATCAACCTTAAATAATTCGCCCCTAACCCTTAACTACTCAACTATGAAACATTTTTGCCCCTCACCCTACTACCGCTGGCCAGTTCCCACGCTAGGTCGCTACCTAATCATTTTAGTACTTTTATTGGGTCTATCGGCCCTATCTGCGAAAGCAGACGGTACCGGAATTGATCAGGAGAGAGTACCACTTAAAGTGGCACTGACCAAAATTGCGCAGGATCACCAAATCCACTTGAACTACAATGCCGAGCAGGTTGAAAAATTATCGGTTAAAGCTTCTGTAGCCAATACAGAATACGATAATCCCGAAACTGCCCTACAAGAGTTGCTAAAGCCGGTAGGGTTAAATTATAAGAAAATTGGTAAGATCGACTATGTTATCAGAACTGCCGATAAACCGAAAGCAGAACAGCCCACTACCCCCAACAATCTGCTAGCCTCTACTGGCTCAACGATCCTCAGAATTACAGTGAATGGCACTGTGGTAGACGATCAGAGTGAACCAATACCGGGAGTAAATGTGCTCGAGAAAGGAACAACCAACGGTACTATCACCGATGTAGAAGGGAAGTTCAATCTGAATGTTGAAGGTGAATCTTCTGTTCTGGTTTTTAGCTCTATTGGCTACGTGACCCAGGAGCTACCCGTAGGCAATACCGCAAACTTTTCAATCACTCTGGAAACCGATACCCGACAACTCTCGGAAGTGGTAGTAACCGCCCTGGGTATTTCTCGCGAGCAAAAAT
>CAKZYJ010000229.1 GCA_937884755.1 uncultured Flammeovirgaceae bacterium | reverse complement strand
CCAGTGCCCAACAAAGAGGCAAGCACCTCCATGGTGGAACATATAGAATTCTATAAGAAGCAACCAGGAGGTAGAGGAAAATTTGCTGACATTGTCTTCGAGCTTGGACCGATAGATGAAGAACCTGATCCGAAAGAAGTCAAAAATGGCCTCCAGTTTGTAAATAATATTGTGGGCGGGGTTATTCCTAGAGAATTCATCCCGGCTATTCAAAAAGGTTTTGAGTCCGCGATGGATAATGGACCACTAGCTGGTTACCCAATTGAACACATGAAAGTTCGTCTTTTCCACGGTTCATTCCATGATGTTGATTCTGATGCTCTTTCATTTGAGTTAGCTGCTCGTCTAGGGTTTAAAGAAGCCACCAAAAAAGCTAAGCCTATCATCTTAGAGCCGATCATGTCGGTAGAGGTTGTAACTCCCGATGAATATACCGGTTCGGTAACGGGTGACCTTAATCGGCGCCGGGGAATTATGAAGGGAATGGACACTAAAGGTTTGGCCCAGGTAATCAAAGCTGATGTGCCGTTGAGTGAGCTATTCGGTTACGTTACCGATCTGCGTACTATCTCATCAGGACGGGCTACTGCGACACTTACGTTCTCGCACTACGATCCAGTTCCAACTAATATTGCTGAAACCGTTATTTCCAAAGCTAAAGGCGAGTAACAAAAATAGTTATGAATCAGAAGATTAGAATAAAGTTAAAGTCCTACGATCACAATCTGGTTGATAAATCAGCTGAGAAGATCGTGAGGGCAGTAAAAACAACTGGAGCGGTAGTAAGTGGTCCTATCCCTTTACCCACTCGCCGGGAAATTTTTACAGTACTTCGCTCGCCTCACGTAAATAAGAAGGCTCGCGAACAATTCCAGCTTAGTACGTTCAAGCGCTTGGTTGACATCTACTCTAGCAGTAGTAAGACTGTTGATGCTCTAATGAAGCTTGAATTACCGAGTGGAGTAGACGTAGAAATCAAGGTATAACCCAACTGTAATACAATTGGGAATAACCAATTCCGAAACCGGGATTGGTTATTTTTTGTGTTTTTCAAATTAGTACTAAATAAGTGAACTACTGAAAGGGTTAAATCGTTGGGACGAAGCGATTATTAATAAGTTAAATGCTTTGCTAAGCTCATAATAATCACTAAATTTGCAGTCCTTTACGGAAAAGGGAGATCTTCAGAAATAAAATTACATCCATATTACAATGTCAGGCATTATTGGAAAAAAGATTGGGATGACCAGCATTTTTGACGAACAGGGTCGTAATGTAGCCTGTACGGTTGTAGAAGCTGGGCCTTGTGTGGTTACCCACGTAAAAAATGAAGAATCCGATGGATATAATGCAGTTCAGTTGGGTTTTGGCGACCGAAAAGAAAAGCGAGTTTCAGCTGCACTGAAAGGACATTTTAAGCGTGCTAAGACCACTCCTAAATCTAAACTAATAGAGTTCCGAGATTTTCGGGTAGAGTTTGAAGACGAATTGGAGTTAGGTAATACGATTAGTGCAGGAGATGTGTTCGCTGAAGGCGACTTTGTAGACGCTATTGGCAAGTCTAAAGGTAAAGGCTTTCAGGGTGTTGTGAAACGTCATGGATTTGGCGGAGTAGGAGATGCTACTCATGGTCAACACAACCGCCAACGTGCCCCTGGATCTATTGGTGCTTGCTCTTTCCCATCACGAGTTTTTAAAGGCATGAAGATGGCTGGACGAGCTGGTGGCGGCCGTGTTAAAGTGTTGAATCTAAGGGTTCTTAAAATTATTCCGGAAAGGAATTTAGTCTTGGTTAGTGGATCAGTGCCCGGAGCTAAAAATTCGATTGTTGTATTAGAGAAATAATTTCGCAGAAATACGCTCTTATAAGTTATTCCGATATGGAAGTAGCCGTAAAAAATATTAGTGGAGAAGAGACCGGTCGTTCGGTTAGCCTATCCGACACTATCTTCGGGGTAGAGCCTAATGATCATGCTATCTACCTGGATGTGAAGCAGTATATGGCAAATCAGCGTCAGGGTACGCATAAAGCCAAAGAGAGAGCTGAGATAGCTGGTTCAACTCGTAAAATTAAGCGCCAGAAAGGTACTGGTACTGCTCGCGCAGGTAGTATCAAATCTCCAATTTTCCGGGGTGGTGGACGAATTTTTGGACCCCGACCTCGTAACTACGGGTTTAAATTGAACAAGAAAGTAAAACAACTAGCCCGAAAGTCTGCACTTTCATATAAAGCAAAAGACGGGCAGATTACCGTAGTTGAAAACTTCAACTTTGACGAGCCTAAAACCAAAAATTATCTCAACCTGCTTAGCTCGCTGGCACTTTCTGATGAGAAGTCGTTAATGGTGCTGCACGCTCCTGAGAAAAATATTCATTTATCAGCTCGAAATCTGGCAAATGCTAAAGTAACTACAGCTGATAAATTGAATACCTATGATATTCTGGATGCTAGACATTTGATCGTGAGTGAGGAAGCTATTCAGATACTGGAGAGTTTATTTAACAAAAAGGCTAACGATAATTAATTATGAGTGTACTGAAAAAGCCTTTGGTTACCGAAAAGATTTCGGAGCAAAACGAGCAGGGAAAATACGGCTTTATTGTAGATAAGAAAGCTAATAAGCTGCAAATACGAGAAGCAGTTGAAAAGATGTATGGTGTAACGGTAGACCGAGTGTGGACGATGAATTACCAGGGCAAAGCGAAAACCCGTTACACTAAATCCGGCGTAATCTCCGGGAAATCTCCTAACTACAAGAAAGCTATCGTTCAGGTAGCCGAAGGAGATATTATTGACTTTTACAGTAACGTATAATTTTGAGGTACTATGGCAGTTAAGAAACTTAGGCCGATAACCCCAGGACAAAGACATAGAGTAGCCCCCGACCTCTCGGAGATTACTACCAATAAGCCCGAAAAGTCATTAGTTGTTACCTTGAAGCGCTCCGGCGGACGTAATAACCAAGGGCGAATGACGATACGCTACAAAGGTGGTGGACACAAGCGAAAAATCCGTTTGATTGACTTCAAACGTCGTAAGTTTGATATCCCAGCTACGGTCAAAACTATTGAGTACGATCCTAATCGTTCTGCGTTTATTTCGCTGATTGAATATCAGGATGGCGAGAAAGCTTACATCTTGGCTCCGGTTGGGATCAAGGTTGGTCAGGAAGTTATTTCCGGTGAATCGGTAGCCCCCGAAGTGGGAAATGCACTTCCGCTATCGGTTATTCCTTTGGGTACTATAGTACATAACATTGAGTTAACCCCTGGCAAAGGAGGTCAGATGGCTCGTGGTGCAGGTGCCTACGCCCAGCTATTAGCTCGTGAAGGCAAATATGTTACTGTAAAGTTGCCTTCCGGTGAAATGCGTATGGTATTATCAGCTTGTATGGCAACAGTAGGTTCGGTTTCAAATACCGATCATATGAACGTTTCTTACGGTAAAGCCGGTCGTAAGCGGTGGTTGGGTCGTCGACCTCGAACTCGCGGTGTTGCTATGAACCCGGTAGATCACCCGATGGGTGGTGGTGAAGGAAGATCTTCCGGAGGCCATCCTCGCTCACGAAACGGGGTTATTGCCAAAGGCTATAAGACCAGACACCCCAAAAAGTACTCTAACCGTCTAATTGTTAGCAGAAAGAAAAAATAATATATGGCACGTTCATTAAAAAAAGGACCGTACATAGATTTCCGCTTGGAAAAGAAAGTGGAAGCAATGAGCCAATCCAATAAGAAGTCAGTAATCAAGACCTGGTCACGCCGGTCTATGATCTCTCCTGATTTTGTTGGACATACTTTTGCCGTGCATAACGGAAATAAGATTATTCCGGTGTACGTACCCGAGAATATGGTAGGGCATAAACTTGGTGAGTTTGCCCCTACGCGCAACTTCCGAGGTCATATTTCTAAGAAAGATAAAGGCAGACGATAATATGGAGGCTGTAGCTAAACTACGTAATGAACCCACTGCCCCTCGAAAAATGCGACTAGTGGCAGATATGATCAGAGGCAGAAACGTATACGATGCACTGAACATCCTCAAGTTTGAGTCAAAGAGCGGTGCGGCCAAAATCGAGAAATTACTGATTTCTGCTATTGCGAACTGGGAAGAGATAAATGAGGATCAGCGCTCTGATGAAGCTGATCTGTACATTAAAGAAATTAAGGTAGACGGTGCTCGAATTCTCAAGCGTCTCCGTCCTGCTCCTCAGGGAAGAGCACACCGTATTCGTAAGCGTTCGAATCATGTTACTATCGTTGTTGATAGTGCCAATAGTTTGGATCAGGAAACTCAATCTGAAGATTAGTAAAAGATATATTCATGGGACAAAAAGTTAACCCAATCGCTCTTAGACTAGGAATCATCAAAGGATGGGATTCTAACTGGTATGGTGGAAAAGACTTTTCCGGTAAATTGGTGGAAGATCACGAAATACGAAAATACATTGATGCTCGTCTGGCTCGTGGTGGAGTTTCAAAGGTAGTGATTGAACGTACACTTAAGCGCATCACATTGACGATTCACACGGCTCGCCCTGGCGTGGTAATTGGTAAAGGCGGTCAGGAAGTTGATAAGCTGAAAGAAGAGCTTAAAAAGCTAACTGGCAAAGACATTCAAATTAACATCTATGAGATCAAACGTCCTGAGTTAGATGCTAAACTCATAGGTGACTCTATTGCTCAGCAACTACAAGCTCGTATCTCATACCGAAGAGCTATGAAGCAAGCTATTGCTTCGGCACTGCGAGTTGGCGCTGAAGGAATAAAAATCAAAGTTTCAGGACGCTTAGGTGGTGCTGAAATGGCACGAACCGAACAATATAAAGAAGGACGTATTCCACTACACACGCTGCGAGCCGATATTGATTACGCAGTTTCCGAAGCAAACACTGTTTACGGAAAAATCGGGATCAAAGTATGGGTGTTTAAGGGTGAGGTATTTGGTAAGCGTGATTTGTCTCCTAATGTAGGTTCTCAAAGCGGGAACACCGGTGGTGGTCGTTCCGATCGACGTCGTGAAGGTGGTCGTAGCCGAAGAAGAAACCGATAAGATTATAAGCTATGTTACAGCCGAAAAGAACAAAGTTTAGAAAGAAGCAAAAAGGCCGGGTTAAAGGGTTAGCTCAGCGAGGACATACCGTAGCCTTTGGTAGCTTCGGGTTAAAGTCTCTGGAACCAGCTTGGATTACCAGCCGCCAGATTGAAGCGGCCCGTATTGCGATGACTCGCTATATGAAGAGAGAGGGACAGGTTTGGATTCGGATATTTCCGGATAAGCCTGTTACTAAAAAGCCGGCTGAAGTACGGATGGGTAAAGGTAAGGGAGCCCCTGAGTATTGGGTAGCTACCGTGAAGCCTGGACGTATTATGTTCGAGGTATCGGGAGTGCCTACGGTCGTGGCCCAGGAAGCATTACGATTGGCGGCCCAAAAACTTCCTATCAAAACAAAATTTGTAGTACGTAAAGATTACGTTGGCAAATAGTATGAAAAACGAAGAAATAAAATCAATGTCGTCCGATGAACTGATGGAAGCCCTAAAGGCTGAGCAGGAAAATCTCACTCGACTTAGATTTGCACACGCAATATCTCCCATTGAGAACCCTACGAAAATCAGGGTATCACGGAAAACTATCGCTCGAATAAAAACAGAGTTGCGAGCTAAAGAACTAGCTAACTAATATTACTATGGAGACGAAAGAACGTAATCTGCGTAAAGAACGGATTGGCCAGGTGCTTAGCAACAAGATGGATAAATCAGTGACAGTAGCCGTTGAGCGTAAGGTGAAGCACCCTATCTACGGTAAGTTTGTTCGTAAAACAACTAAGTTTGTCGTTCATGATGAAAATAATGAATGTGGAATCGGGGATATGGTGAAAATCATGGAGACTCGCCCAGTTAGTAAGCGTAAGCGTTGGCGTTTAGTGGAAATTATTGAAAGAGCTAAGTAATTATGATACAGCAAGAGTCTAGGCTAAATGTAGCTGATAATAGCGGTGCCCGAGAGGTGCTTTGCATTCGAGTACTGGGAGGAACTAAGCGGCGTTATGCTTCCGTTGGAGATAAGATCGTGGTTACGGTTAAATCAGCCCTTTCTTCCAGTAATCTGAAGAAGGGTACTGTTTCCAAAGCGGTAATTGTTCGTACCAAAAAGGAAGTTCGTCGTAAAGATGGGTCTTATATCCGGTTCGAGGAAAACGCGGCCGTTTTGCTTACTGCCAATGACGAGCCTCGTGGCACTCGTATCTTCGGACCCGTAGCTCGAGAATTGCGAGAAAAGCAGTTTATGAAAATTGTATCGTTAGCTCCAGAAGTACTGTAACCTATGGCTAAGAACAAGAAATTTAAGATAAAGTCGGGCGATACTGTCAAAGTTATTGCTGGTACGCAAAAAGGTAGAACTGGTAAAGTCTCAACTATCCTTACTGCCGATGACAAAGTAATTGTTGAAGGTATCAATATGGTGACTAAGCACGTGAAGCCCTCGGCACAAAACCCTGAGGGTGGTCGTAATCAGCAAGAAGCACCTATTCATATAAGTAACGTTATGTTGATTGACCCAGCTACTGGTGAACCAACTAAGGTTGGGCGGAAAAAGGACGGCAAGGGTAAAAATCAACGATATAGTAAAGCAACCGGAGAAGTTATCTAAGTTATGGCAACTACCGAAACATATGTTCCCCGCCTGAAAGATAAGTTTCAGGATGAAATTACTGCCCAGTTGAAGGAACGCTTTAACTATAGTTCAGTAATGCAGGTACCTCGCCTGGTAAAAATTGCTATCAACAAAGGAGTTGGTGATGCTGTGGCTGATAAAAAGCTGGTAGACGTTGCTGTAGATGAGCTGACGCAGATTACTGGACAGAAAGCAGTACCAACCATTGCCAAAAAATCAGTCTCTAACTTTAAGCTAAGAGAGGGGATGCCCATTGGTGCTAAAGTTACCTTACGTGGAAACCAGATGTACGAGTTTCTGGATCGTTTAATGACCGTAGCTCTTCCTCGGGTTCGCGATTTTCGTGGAGTAAATGATAAAGGTTTTGACGGCCGGGGCAATTATACACTAGGTATTAAAGAACAAATTATCTTTCCTGAGATAAGTATTGATAAAGTAAATCGAATTTCCGGGATGGATATTACGTTCGTTACAACGGCAACTACCGACGAAGAAGCTTACGAATTGTTAAAGGCTTTCGGTATGCCATTTACTAACAGAAACAACGCATCATAATAGATATGGCTAGGAAATCAGTTATTGCTCGAGAAAGAAAAAGACAGCGTTTAGTGGCAAAGTACGCCGAAAAAAGAGCTCAATTAAAAGCTGAAGGTGATTACGAAGCATTAGACAAACTGCCTCGAAACGCATCTCCGGTACGCTTACA
>CAKZYJ010000228.1 GCA_937884755.1 uncultured Flammeovirgaceae bacterium | reverse complement strand
ACCGAACTCAAGTCTGTGTAATCAGGCACATGAATGGTCGCTCCCTGCTGAGCGAGAGCCTCGGTCTTGTCCGAAGACTGACGGGTTAAGACTTGTAGGTCTACGTGAGAATTTTTTAATAGTTCAGCCGCAATCAGGCTGCCGAGTTGGCCGGTGGCTCCAGCGAGTACTACTTTTTTATTAGTCATTTTTTAGCGAATTTTTGTTGGAAAATAGGATCATCCATTCGGTACTTAGAGTTGTTAGAATGGAAAGGTGGTTACGGTTTAGTCTTATTTTTAGGCGAGAGAACAACCGTTGCTGTAGCAGGGGTGCTGTTCTCTTCACTTCTTACCAGCTTAATTTCTAGCGTGTCTTGATACTTCTCGGCCAGCCTCTCCAGCCGAGCCAGCCAGGCTTGCTTTTTCGCCGGGCTGTCGAATATTCTCGTGGTACTAATATTTATCGAACAACTCATGAAAACTGCTGGTCAACGTGAAGCTTCCGATGGGTAAATTTCCACTGGCCGTCTACTTTGAGTAGTTGGTCTTCAAACATGGCGGTTGCGTTTTGTTCGTTCATAGCAATATTAGATTAAGTGACTATTTAATTTTGTCTTATAAAGAAAAGCGTAAATCAGGAGACTTGCTAGGACAATCTTGTCAGGACAGAACTTTGTTGCGGATAGCTGAGTACTCGGGAAAGGTATTCGTTTTTACCACTTTTCCTTATCGGCTTTTGAGGCTGATCAAGTACCGAGATTGGTAGGCTACGCATCAAACTCAATGGAAATAATTTCTATTTGCGTAGTCACGTCGGGTATTTCCCGCCCGGGTACTTTCACTGGTTCTAGGGTGGCTTGCAGGGGTTTACCAGAGGCAATAAGTTCTGCCAGATGAGACCCTACCTCAGCTTGCATGATGACTTCTTTCTCAAGTTGAGCGGTGTTGGGTTTGCCTACCGGAAGAATGGTAACGGTGGTAACGTACTCGGTACCTAAGGTATCTTGATTCACGTTTTTCCCCCGCTCATTAAGAAATACCCGGATGCAAATGGGTACGTAGGGAAGTT
This sequence comes from uncultured Flammeovirgaceae bacterium, assembly GCA_937884755.1. GTDB lineage: Bacteria > Bacteroidota > Bacteroidia > Cytophagales > Cyclobacteriaceae > Tunicatimonas. The sequence continues at coordinate 2,215 of CAKZYJ010000228.1, read as the reverse complement.
TGAAGCGATCGAGTTTAAGAATCACCCGCTGAAACCCACCCGCTACAGCATCGGCTATCGCTTGTCGTTGACCAGGCTCGACCTCTACAGGCTGTACCAGCGTGGGTTGATTACCCTGAGGGTGAGGGCGTTCGTTGGCCCCCTCGTAGCTTTTTGTGAAATCAAGATTCTCGAAGCGATACCCTAAATCTTCGGTATTTAGTGTTTCGGATACTTTGATCTTGGTTGGATAGCCGAAAGCATCGGTAAAATTGAAAACGTAGTCTAAGAAAGAACGGTCTTCTGGATTTTTGTGTGCTGGATCAGCGGCCAGCCAAGCCTCCCATAGGCGGTCTACGTTGCCGTGGTGTCCTGAAAAGACAGGGTCAGTAGCGGCGGTAGCAAAGTTGTCCATGTTACCCCCAATCCAGTTATGGATGCAGTTATGCGTACTCTGCTCCACAACCCCTTCCCCAAAGGGCAGGTCAGGAGATCCCTTAGGATAACCACCGAACGCTTTGAAGGTAGGAGTGCGTAAGTGCGACTGAATATTCATGTAGTCGTCGGGGATACTATCTTCCCGCGTTGCTAGTCGGGTTCTATCATACAACGGATTATCTTCGCCCCAGTAAACATCCGGCAAATAGGGAGTCTTCGTCCAGTCCCAGTAATGTAGTGCCAGAGAAGGTTCATTAATGGCCCCTTGTAGCTTCTTTTCCAGGAAGTAAAGAAAGGCGCGGTGCCAGGGGTAGAACAACCAAGTGAAGTGTACTTGCCGCTCGAATTCATTAGTGAAGCAGAACATGGAGTGCTGCACTGCATGGGCATACCACCCGTCGGGTGCCAATTGATTGGCTGACGAACGGCGATGGAGTACCTGCACTGCTTCTTTCAGCATGAGCAAGCTGTCGTCATCCGGAGCTAGGCTACCAATGTCTCTTCGGATGGTAATTCCATTCACATTGGCCGTTAGTGAGGCTCGAGCTGATGGCGGGGAAGAACCCTCATGTTGGCAAGAGGCAATAAGATGACCCGCGGACAGGCTGGCTATTCCGGTGAGTGATTTTTCTATAAAAGAACGGCGAGAAATTTCCGGGTTGTTCATTTTTTTAATCTTTATGATAATCTAGAATTTAAATCGGGTGCTGGCGGCCAGGTGTAATACCGGGGCACTGTTACCCGTCTCATCAAAGAATAGACTGGTGCCGAAATAGGAACTCTCTAGTGAAAAAGATAAATAGCGATTGGGGGCGTAGGCCAACTCAACCCCGGGCTGGTGCCCGATGAATCTTTGTTCAGAATCCTGCCCCGACCTTTCTAACGCTTTATTCGGCCCATAAATACCGTCCTCCAGGCTATGTCGCCAGAAAATATCCCAATCAAAGGTAAAGCTCAATTGGTTCGTTAAATTAACATTCACCGAAGGGTGAATGTCAATCAGGTTAGCCGGACCAATCAGGGCAATCAGTCCGAAGTAGGCTCCTCGGGGATAAAAGGCATTGAAGGTCTGTAATTCTTCGTTTTCTCGGTTTTGGTCGCCACTAATCAGCTCGGTTTTTAGTCCTAGCGTAGGGGAGAGTGGTAGTGCTAATTTTTTAGAGATATCCAAAGACACGGTGTAGGCGCGGATATCTCCTGAGCCGTAGCGACCAAATTGGTAAGCTACCTCGGCATTCACCCGGAAAGCTCCGTTTTTCCAGAATCGGGTGCCTACCGTATGGCGTAGTTCATTGGATTGCCCTTGATCATAAGCTCTCAGCTCACTGTGAAAGCCCAAGTAGTAGAGATCGACATTGAGTGGGCCGAGCAAACGGTCAGTCACACTGTAGAGTCCCCACCACCGTTCCTGGTCGGTAGCAGCGTTATCAAAGACACCAGCCTCGTTCGCAACCAGATGCGCGTAGATGGCGTCTACCCGAAAGCCGGACCGGGTGTAGTAAAGCCGAGCGGCATCAAAGGCCAGTCGCACGTTCGGACCTTCCCGCACCGATACCAGTCGGCGTGAACCCAGCCAGAACTCCTGACGACCTAGCCGAGCAGTCAGTATTTGATTTTCTCTGAGGGGAATTTTGTATTCTGCAAACAGTTGATGAATGTCCAACTCGTCCACATCAATGCCCCGGGGCGGTACTGCGGTGAAGTTTTGCCAAGTGGAATGCAACTGACCAAATACTCGAAAATTGCCCATCTGCCAATCGGTGTGTAGCATGTAGCGGTGCAGTCGCCAAGTGTTGGT
>CAKZYJ010000227.1 GCA_937884755.1 uncultured Flammeovirgaceae bacterium | reverse complement strand
AGATGTAAATGTAATTAATGACTGCCCACTTCCCTATTGTTTCTTTTTAATTGTTATGTTTTATTTAACATAAAAACAGTTACGTAACTTTAACTCAAGTCCTAAAAAGTGTCCACAGGGGTGGTTTTGACTGCTATCAGATAGGGTATTACATGATAAGGGCAAAATTAGGAGTTCAATTAATAAGCTCGGAGGATATAGTTGGGCTTGTTCGTTTCTTTTGTCTGGTCACACCCTTCGGTAAGCTTTTTTCCAACTGTTCTTCTTTGGTTTTTACCTTGACCCTTAGAGCTCTAATACCTTCTACCCCCTGTACTTTCTCTAGTACCAACTCTTCAATATTAGGTTCAATATAACCTTCCCCGGCCAAATAGGTCAGATATTGCTGATACTCAGTCTTGTCCTTATCATCTAAGTAGGCAATGGCAATATGTCCGGCTAGAGTGAGCCGTTCGTTTTTACCCACTACGTAAGCTTTATCAATTCGCTTTTTAATGATTTCATAGCGAACGTTATATACACCCTCTACATCAAACTTCTTCTCATCCTTTCGGAACTGGATATTGAGCGTATTGCTATACACAAAAATAAGTTGAGCAGTGGACAGAGGCAGCGGCAACTGATGTTTAGTCTCCTCTAGCTGGCGAACTATTTTGCACATAGAAATGAGTTGCCATAGACGAAAATTCTTGACATAGTGCTCAGAAAACTTTCGTTCAGACAACAGTGATTGTCCAATATATAAGTTGTACTCAATACCATCAGTCTTATACAACTCAAAATAGTGAGGTAATACTTGTTGCAAGCTCGCTTCTTCAGCCTCTATAAACTGGGAAATAGACTGATTAATCTGACTAACGGTTTGCTCAAAGTTCTTACGTTTTTTGTAAACAATGCCCACCTGTGGGTCAATGTGATCAAAGTAGCGATGGATAACCGAAGCTACTTTAGAGGGATGTTCTTCTGCCATTTGGCGGAGTAACGGGTGTACCTCGAGTAGTAAAAAACTACTAGCTTGGGTCTCATCACTAGAAAAGAAATTGTTAGTAATCTTTCTCTTCCACTTTTCTACTTTGTAGGCTATCATGCCAAGCAGAGGAAAATCTATTTGCCGCCGGCACTCCTCGAGTGTATCAGCTAGTAACGAAAGGTTCTTATCTAGATCGGCCTGAATCGCCTGGTTGCGGGCTTGTGAAGATCCTACGATATCCAGTTGACCGAATAGCGGATAAACGTCAGGAAAGCGGATATCCATGTCAATATGCTCTTTCTGATGGGATAATGCCATCTTTGCTACCTGTCGAAACTTCCAGTCTACGCTAGGGTGAATAGAAGTAAACTCTTTCTGCATAAAAATACTAATACTGCTTTCTACTTCACGACGGAGCCGATTGAGTCCAATCTTCAGCAGAGAAATTACTTCACTTAACCGGAATAGAGTGAAGGCACTAAGCGGAGTTTCGACCGGCGCACCCAATTCAATAAGGGCTACTATCGCGCCCTGGTTATCAATAACCGGAACGAGTATAAGAGAACTGATACCATTAGCAAGTAGTACCTGCTCTACCTCAGTAGTAGGCTCGAGGTTCAAATCGTGACAGATAATTGTTTCTTTGGTCTGAATGACCTTTTCGTATAATGATCCCTCAATAAGAGTAGGATGGTTCTCAATAGATAAGCTAGAACCGGAGCGAGACAATATGCTTAGTTGAGCGGTCTTTTCGTTCCATTCCCGCATTATGACGGGAGCCACTCCGCTTACGATACGCTCGTTGTTAAGAAAAGACTTTAGTTGCTGCCTCACAAACTGAACCTCGCTATGCAAGTCGAGAACATCCTCTTTGTTTCCCATCCGTTCCCGTATACGGGACAAAATTTCCATTTCGGTTATATCTTCAAACAAGACAAAACTCATCCCTTCAAAAGCAAAACTCTCAGGTGGAAATTGAGCCAGCCAGCGATCAAGGTCATCGTAATTATTCAACAGATCTTGTAGGATTTCATCGGTAATTGGCTTTAGTGGAGCTTTTTCAATGATGTTGATGCTATCTAGGTATACCGAAGAACGGAAATGCTTCTCAATGCCTGTTTTGCGGTGGCGAAGGGTAAATGTTTCGGTGATATCCATTTCTATCTCCCGGTGGTAGCAGTGGTTGAGAATCAGGCGAGCTACGTGAAGCACCGGAAAAAATGAAGGTGTTATTTTGCCGCAGCCATTGATCCAAATCTCGTACTCCTCGTCCTGAAATAGCTGTTTGAGAGCGGGAGTCTGATAAACAAAGCTTTGCCCAAAAGGTGAACCTACAAACCCTAGAACATTATTCTGAGAAAACAGTGGAAAGTAGTAGGCCAGCAAATGCTCCAGATCAGCACTGTAATCTTCTGTCTGGCTATCGTTAGCCGTTAACTCTTCTAAATGTTTAAACTTTTGAATTATCTCCTGATAAATCTCTTCTGACATAGTGGGCTTTTTAAAAAAACTCTCTACTCGCTCAATTAAAGGGTCAAAACTCAGTTTTACTTCGTATGGAAAATTACTTCCGAGTGGTAAATCTTGAACAAATTCAGTCAGTGGTAAAAAATCGCGTTCCATAGTCGTTCTTTTGTGAAGGTTATCAGTAGCTTTAAGTCGTAAGGCTTCCAGAAATATTGCAAAATGCAGACATTGAAAGAATGTAAGAGCCACCTTATTATTTTCTAGTAATAATCTACGGATTATACGAAATAAAGATTGGACGCTAAGCTGAAGTAGGGCAAATAATCAGTTGACCACATCCTACTCAATGCAGGATAAGACTTTTATCTTCCAACCTCTAGCATGTACTATTCATAATAAAGCTTGTATTTGACCCCTACTGAGTAACATTTTAAAATAGAAAGCCTAAAGCAAACGAGCATTGTAGAATGCTGCAACAACAAAGGCGATGATAGAAATGACCCAACCTACCACAAAAATCAAATAGGATTTACGTAGCATCGTGTACTTTCGGTGCAAGACCTTTCCTAGCAAATATAAATCACGCGTGAGACTATCGTAAACCAATGTATCGTTCTTAATAGTGCGCCTCATACCCCACTGAAAGTCATCGTACGTCATACGGTGAAAATTACCGAAGAAAAGCAGATTGGCCTGATTTTTTTCTACGTCCTCCTTACGGAAAGTGCCGTGCGTAACCCGGGGAAGCGTAGCGAGAACGGCAAACACAATTGCTAGTAAGCAGACCGTAGCTAAAATCGCTGACGGAAGCCAAAGTGCCGGATAATCATCGAGATTGCGGAAGAGTACTGTCACCAATACCGACAACAGAATGGAATTCACCGAAATCATGATGTTCGCCTTCGTATCAGCAATAGAACTCAAGTCAATATGGTTGCGAAACAAAATGCGGAAGAGCACCCCGGCTTCACGAGAGGATATTCCTTCATCTTTTGTCTTCTTTTTCTTTTGGTCAGCTTCAATTTGGGCCATCAACTGCTGATAGTTTTTCTGTTTTCCTGATTTATAGTGTTTTCGTGCGTAATCAGTAAAGTAGTTATGCTTTTCGTAAAATTCTCGATTTTTTTGAGCCCACTTTCGCTTACCAACTTTTTGACCCGCACATTCTTTCATTTCCCGTTGTAGATCCTGCACCCGATTAAGGTAATCGTCTAGCGCTAGATGCGACATATCAGCATCGCAAAGGATTTCCTCTAGAAGCCCTTTGGGTCGTTGGGGCCAATCGGTAGCTTGGATACAAGTAGTTACGCGTTCAATAAAATCATCAGACACTGGTTGTTGAGCCAGAAAATTACGTGCCATAGTGATGCCAACGGGCACATGTTGATGGTAGTTTTCTAGGTAACCTACATCGTGAAACCAGGCAGCTATTTCTACAATGCTTCGTTCTTCGTCCGAAAGATCGTAAGCTTGCGCTATTTCCTGGGTGGCTTTCACTACTTGCTGAGTATGCTGCAAATTATGATAGTGAAGCGAGGTTGGCAACTTTTGAACAAATGCTTCCTGAACGTAGCGGGCAGCTTCCTGGATACTTTTTTCGTAGTCATTCATTTCTGCTTAGGCTTAAATTGCTGCAGCGTGGCATGATTCTTTTTCTTTTCGTTAGCAATATACAACGTTCCATCAGGCAAAAAACAAATTCCTTCCGCTTGAGGAAAGTGGGTACTAGGTAGCTTTACCGTTTGGTGATGGCGGTAATTTCTATCAAAAATAGCCAATATCCGATCAGCCGAGAACAAGATATAGTATTTTTCAGTGATAGGATGCTGGGCAATTCCCGAGGGGCGGAGCCGCTTGTCTTCCGAATGCCGGATCAGGGGATTGAGAGCATTCCTCTCGAGCTGATACCGGTATACGAGGGTATGTTTGGATCCAGATCCGTCGTTGAGTTTTCCAGTAGCTTTACATGCGATGAGCAAAGCTTGCTTTTTGTTATCGTAGGTTAAACCTTCGGTATCGTTGCGGCCGCTAAGTCGATTTTCGTACTTAGTGGTTTGCGGACGACTGCGGAAGTTGGCTACCTCGTATACATCGCCATCGCTGCGTAAAACGTAAGCCGTGGTATTGCTTACGGCAATACCTTCGTAGTCGCCACCTCCTCCAAAATCAATTTCGTCAATAATGGTTCGGCGAACGTCACTCCACAAAAAAATATGTCCTTGTTCGTCGTTAATCGCAGCCAATACCCCCTTTTCAACGTAAGCTAGTCCCGAAATTTCGTCTAAGTCATCATCAAGGTGAGCAACATAGTCCGGATCATGCAAATGATACATAAAGTCGCCATCTGTGAGGATAGCCTCTCCTAAGGAAGGAGCCTGATCGGAAAAAGAACGGGGATATTGCTTTAGCAAGGCGATAAAAAATAAGATAGTTAATCCACCCATCAAAATATAGCGTACCATAAAGATTAAAATAAATACACAACACGTATTAGTGGCAAACTTTCTTCGCGAGAAAACCCCCACATTGCCGATATGCTAATCATATTAAAAGGGGAAAGGTAAATTCCAGCCCCGTAGCCGTGGTGCCAGGTATTGGAAGACTCTCCGGGAAGCCACACACGCCCTACATCGTTAAATGCAATTACCCCCAGATGAATAGGCGCCAAGTAAGTGCTAAATCGTAGTACGTTCATACGTAACTCCGTACTATTGTATGCATAACTCTGCCCGTAGAATCGAGTGCGTCGGTAACCCCGGAGGTTGGTCAGATTGCCGAGTTTATATGCCTGAAAAAACTGAAAATCGTCGTTGAAAATATGCCCACCTCCTACGCGTACCGCCAGCGTTAATAGAGAAGGCAAGCGAACACTATGGTACCATTGCACCTCAGAATCGAGGCTGGAGATGTTGTTGGCTTTGTCTAACCCCTGCAACCAATTACCTCGTACCTGCCAATAGATACCCTTTGTAGGAAAAGAAGAGCCAGACACGGTACTAAGCACATCTCCTAGCAACGCTTTATCGCTAGGAGGTACCGGCGCGTGGGGTACCGCTGTGTTCAGACGGTTGATCTCCCAGCGAAAACTAGCTCCTACGTACTGATAGGGCCTGAAAATCGTTTCCGCATCTAATCCATTAGCAGCAAAATCTGTGATAAAGCGGTTAGGAGTATCTTCTACTTCTATAACCTGAAAGGTAGGACCTGCCGATAGATAAGCGTAGGGGGTGATATAGCGGCGCAGATGTACCAACCCCTGAAATTCGTCGAAGCGGTACCGATAGTAATTAATATCACGCTCCCCGGGATTATAAGTACATTCATTTCCCAATCCGAAAAAGTTATTAACGAAGTTGGGAGCCCGAATGTCCGTATTCACCAGCAGATCGAACGGTCCCGTCAGTTGGTTGAAAATACCCTGGTAGGAGAAGTTATAGGCCGAGGTGGCGAAGGCGTAAGCTCCCTTAAGTCGGTGCTGAGTGGCAAAAGGATATTTACGAAAAGCCTGGGTAGTGTAGCTGATCCCCCCTCCTAGGCTGATACCATCATCCTCATTATAGCCCCCAGATATTAGAGGCGCTAGTGTATTATAGCGAAACATCTTGTAGTGATACTGATTCACCAG
>CAKZYJ010000226.1 GCA_937884755.1 uncultured Flammeovirgaceae bacterium | reverse complement strand
ACGCCATAGGTAACCTGGCCTACTTCGGGTGGGCGCCACTTCTTCTGCTCCAGTCCGTGTACTCCTTCAAAGTTTAGCACATTAGGGTAGGTCCGGTTCTAGCCAGTAGGTTTGAAGGCCCCGTGAAAGTCCAGAAAGAGTTGGTGCTGGGCGGCTAGTTCGGCGGCTTTATAGTAAAAGTTCATCACTTCCTGATCATCCCGATCCATAAAGTCTACTTTGAAGCCTTTCACGCCCATATCGGAGTAGTGCTTACAGACATTTTCCATGTCACGCTCAAACGCTTGATAACCCGCCCACAGCACAATGTCTACTCCTTTCTGCTGACCGTAGTCTACCAGTTCAGGCAAATCAATTTCAGGAATGACCTGCATCAGATCAGCTTCGCCATTGACCGACCAGCCTTCGTCTAGAATGACGTACTCAATACCTTTCTCGGCGGCAAAGTCAATGTAGTATTTGTAGGTTTCGTTATTGATTCCGGCCTCGAAATCTACTCCGTAGAGGTTCCAGGCATTCCACCAGTCCCAGGCCACTTTGCCGGGCTTAATCCAGGAAATATCCTCTACTCTAGAAGGCGAAGCCAGCAAATATACCAGGTCACTATCGGCTAGTTGCTTATCTTCTTCAGAGATTACCATCACTCGCCAGGGAAAAGCACGGCGACCCGGTACGCGCGCGATATATTCTTCTCGCTCGGTGACCCGCATCTGCAAGTTATTATGCCCACCCTGTTCTTCCTTTTTGGGATAAGCCGCGAATACAGCATTCAGCGATTTTTCACCGCCACCGGAGTTGAGGTACATACCGGGATAGTCTTCCAAATCGGATTCAGTGATGCAGACTTTCTTGCTGTTACCTACGTCTACCAAAGCCGGAAGAATAATCAATCGCTGACCGTCCAGTTGGGAGATCGGGGCTTTATCGTAGGTATTCTCAAAGGAACTCTCGAGCTGGGGTTCGTAGCTGCTGTGGTCATTCACGTTGGCGTAGGGTGCCCAGACCGGAAAATCCTGAGCGAAGTTGAAGGCTACCCGCTCGTTCATCACTGTCAGGCTATCCCTCCGGTCGGTTGCAAAGCGGTAAGCTACTCCTTCGTCGTAAGCCCGGAAGATAAGGCTGTAATTGCCTCGAAAATTCAGCCGTAGTTCGTTGTAGTGGTCACGAATCTGGCCTCGCTTGTAGAATAGTGCCTCTACGGTTTGATTTACCTCATCAGTCTTCTTATTTCTCAAGCGAGGATTAGCTCCCAGGGTTTCATCCTCCCCTAGCTCCATGGAAATAGGAGAGGGGGCAATCACCAGATCGGACTCATGATTTACTGCAAAAGTGATCTGATCATTGAGGGTAATCTCTACCTGAATTTTGCCATCCGGCGAAGCAACAGTATGGGTAGATTGCGCTAGTACCGGACAAGCTAGAAGTGTAGCTACTGTTAGGGCAAGCAGGTTAGTTGATAGTAGTTTCATAGAAAAAGGTTGGGTAGTATGTTGCTAAGCAAGATACTCTCCTTTTCCAGAGATGTGAAATTTGGGTAGGTAAAATGCCGTAAGAACATTGCTAGGTTCCTTCCTTCTACTGCCGGTTTTCGATAGGCAATGACTAAACCGTTGTCTATCGGATTACAAATCCTCACGATAGTGGCTTCCGAATTGCAAATTCGGAAGAGCAGAAATTATTTTGAAACTAGCATTCTATTACTGCCAGCCACCGCCGAGGGACTGATAGAGAGTAGTAAGGGCAAGGAAGATTTCTTTGCGGGTATTAATCATACCCAATTCGGCCTCCAGTACTCGTTCCTGGGCGGTGATTATTTCCAGATAGGTAGCATAGCCAGCAGCAAATAAGTCGTTAGAAGTGCTCACGGCGGCTAGTAACACATCGGTTTCTTGCTGCCGCAGTTCGTAGGCCTGCCGGAAGTTTTCTACCCGCTGTAAGCTAGTCAGCACTTCTTGATAGCCGGTAAGAATAGACTGCTGATAGTCATAAAAAGCTTGCAGGTTTTGGGCTACCATCTGAGAGTATTCGGCTTTAAGCCTATTCTGCTGAAAGATCGGAGCGGTTATGCCATTGAGCAAGCCTATCACTAAAGATTCGGGAGTTGTGAACAGCGAAGGAAATCTATCTGATTGAAAGCCCATGTAGGGCGTAAAGGTGAGTGAAGGAAGGAAAGCGGCTCGGGCAGCATCTACATCAGCCCGCGCTGCTACTAATGCTAGTTCAGCCTGCTGCACATCTGGGCGGCGGCGAAGCAGATCGGATGGTACCCCAGCATCTACAAATTCAGGTAGCTGCTGAGCCGATAGCGAATCGCCTCGCTCGATGGTTTGGGGATAGCGACCTAGTAACAAATTGAGCTGGTTTTCTACCTCTACCAATCGTTGCTGCCGTTCGTACTCCAAACTACGGGTACGCAGTAATTGCGCCTGAAACTGTTGTACCGCTAACTCGGTCGCTCGTCCGCCAATCTTCTGAATCTGAATTACTTCTTGTCCTACTTCCTGTAAGGCAATGTTTCGCCGGATAGCATTCAGCTCGTAATCTAATCCTAGTAGTTCGTAGTACAAACGAGCTATTTCGGCTACCAGAGAGGTAGTTACTAAATGTACTCCTTGTTCACTGGCTAAAAAGCGGGCGTAGGAGGCTTCTCGTTTGCTTCGGAGCTTTCCCCACAGGTCAGCCTCCCAGGTACTTTGCAAGCCAACAAACCACTGAGCCGTTTGTGCATCCACATTATCGTCTCCGTTAATTGTTCCTCGAAGAACATTATTGCGGATATTACCCGAACGCAATCGGTAGCGACCATCCAATGACGGAAGTAAAGCTCCTCGCCGTATATTATAATTGGCTCTCGCAATCTCAATGCGTTGCACAGCCGAAAGCAAGTCCAGATTATGATTGATACCGGTATCAATCAGCGCTACCAGTACTGAATCTGAGAAAAATTCCTGCCAGGCAATATCGCCGATACTTACTGAGTCGCCTTCTTCTTCAAAGGCAGTAGGCATAGGTGCCAGGGTAGGAATCTGAGGTTCAGTAATTTTACAACTGGCTACTACCACCAAGAATAGTACCGCATAAACCGACTGATACAATAATGGTCTAAAAGGCATAAAAAAATTTAATTGCTAGAAAGAGTCATATCCATTTCAGGCTCAGGCTGGACCTTAGACTCTGGTTGGTAGGTTTCCTTTTTCTTTTTGTCAGAAATAAACGAAGCAAATAATACGTAGAGGCCGGGGATGATGAATACGCCGAAGATCGTACCAATCAGCATACCGCCAGCCGCTGCGGTTCCGATAGATCGGTTTCCTAAGGCACCTGCCCCCGTAGCCAAACACAGCGGAATCAAGCCACAGATAAACGCAAAGGAGGTCATTAGAATGGGGCGCAGACGAGCTACCGAACCCTCTACCGCTGCTCGTAGTACTGAGTACCCGACTTCCCGGCGCTGAATGGCAAATTCAATAATCAGAATAGCGTTTTTACCTAGTAGTCCGATTAGCATAATAAGTGCTACCTGAGCGTAAATGTTGTTTTGTAGATCAAGCAAGTAAAGTGAGATAAATGCTCCAAAAACACCCAGCGGCAATGATAGAATAACCGGCAACGGCAGTAGGAAGCTTTCGTACTGAGCGGCTAACAGCAAATACACAAACAGTAAACAGATGGCGAAGATATAGATTGCCTGATCACCCGCGCCTACTTCTTCACGGGTCATTCCGTACCAATCGTGCACAAAACCCCTAGGAAGCTCTTCCGCCGCCACCCGGTTAATGGCAGCAATCACATCTCCACTACTGTAGCCAGGAGCAGCTCCACCCTTCACGGTGGCAGAAGTGTACATATTGAAGCGGGTAAGTTGCTCCGGCCCGTACACTCGTTCCATGGAGATAAAGGTGGAGTAGGGTACCATTTCACCTTTGTTGTTTTTGATATTTAGCTTCAGCAAATCCTCAGGCTTAGTGCGATATTCCGGTGAGGCCTGAATCATTACGTCGTACATCTGCCCAAAGCGCACAAAATCCGAAACGTAGATTCCACCAATCAGGGTTTGCATAGTACGCATGGCCCGGCTGGTAGTAATTCCTTTTTTAGCGGCCATATCCTGGTCTACCCGTACTAGATACTGAGGAAAATTAGGGTCAAAATCGGTGTAGGCATTCTGAATTTCAGGAGTAGCAATCAGTTTTTCAATGAAATTGAGTGTTACCTGCTCCATGCGAGGTAAATTACCTCCGCCGGTTCGATCCAGCACCTTCATCTGAAACCCACTGGAGTTACCAAAACCAGGTACAGTAGGCGGAAGAAAGAAGTCAACCTTAGCATCGGTGATGAACTTGGTTTTCTCTTCCAGTTGTTCTACTACCTCCTGAATGGTTTCTTCCCGCTCTTCCCAGGACTTCAGGCTCACCATACCCATGCCGTATGAGGCACCGGATAAACCGTTGGTAAGGCTATAACCGGCCAAGGTAGATACTGAACTTATCGCACTGATGCTATTAGCCGTATGTTGCACATCGTCCAGCACGGTTTTCGTACGCTCTACGGTCGCTCCGGCCGGAGTGGTCACGTTTACGTAGATCATACTCTGATCTTCCGTGGGGATAAAACCGGTGGGTAGCACTCTGCTTACTCCCCAGGTAGCCACAAAAAATCCAATGAGCACCAGTACGGTAATTACCCGCCGTCCGGCCAAGTACATTACACTATTCCGGTAACCATTGGCAAAGGAATTATAGCCTTTGTTGAATTTCCGGAAGAACCACTGCAATGGCCCTTTCTTCACTTTACCGTGATTGTTTCTGAGCATGATAGCACAGAGGGCTGGTGTAAGGGTTACCGCATTAATACCGGAGATCACGATGGCAATAGCCAGCGTGAGTGAGAACTGCCGGTAGAAAATACCAACCGGGCCCGACATAAAAGCTACCGGTACAAACACTGCCGACATCACCAAAGTGATGGATATAATCGCTCCACTAATTTCTTTCATAGCGGCAAACGTGGCTTCCCGAGCTCCCATACCTTCTTCCTCCATTTTAGCGTGCACTGCTTCTACCACCACAATGGCGTTATCCACCACAATACCGATGGCCAGCACTAAGGCAAACAGCGTCAGCAGATTGATGGAGAAGTCCAGTTGCTCAATGAAGAAGAGCGTTCCCACCAGGGCTACCGGTACAGCCAAGGCTGGAATTAGCGTAGAGCGAAAATCCTGCAGGAAGATGAACACGACCAGGAATACCAGAATAAAGGCTTCAACCAGCGTACGAACTACCTCATTGATGGAGGCGTCCAGGAAGCGAGAAACGTCGTAGGTGATTTTGTACTCCATACCGGGCGGAAACGTACTAGCCTCGAGGCTGGCTAACTTATCTTTCACCAATTGAATTACCTCCCGGGCGTTAGAGCCAGGTTGCTGAATAATCATGATAGATGCTGATGGCTGTCCGTCGGTACGGGCTATCCTACCGTAGTTTAGGTTTCCTAGCTCTACGTCAGCTACATCTTTCAGACGAAGAATGGAACCATCGTCACCAGCTCTAATTACGAGTTGTTCGTATTGTTTAGGCTCGAAGAACTTTCCTGTGTAGCGTAGTACGTACTGTAGCACCTGCGGAGCTCTATCGTTGCTGATGCCAGTAAGACCCGGGGCTGCCTCAATATTTTGGTTTTGAATAGCGTTGACAATCTCTTCGGTGGATACTTCGTAAGCCGTCATCCGGTCGGGCTTTAGCCAGATCCGCATGGAGTAGTCTTTGGTACTCATGATCTCAGCAAAACCTACTCCCTCTACCCGCCTTAGTTCCTGAAGCACATTCAGGTCGGCAAAATTGTAGATAAACTTTTCGTCCAGCGTCTCATCATCACTCAAAATGTTAATATACATTAACAGTCCTTCTACTGATTTTTCAGTAGTAACCCCGGCTTTAATCACATCATCGGGTAGGTCATTCACTACGGTAGACACCCGGTTTTGCACTTCTACTGCCGCTAGGTCGGGATCAGTACCTTCCTCGAAGAATATCTTTACGATATTAGTCCCCCGGTTACTGGAAACC
>CAKZYJ010000225.1 GCA_937884755.1 uncultured Flammeovirgaceae bacterium | reverse complement strand
TTTTGTACTTTCTTAAGCTCCACTTAGTTTCACAAATCTAAAGGGCGACCCGGTTAACCTTCTTCCAAAGGATCTCAATCAGATTCAGATGCGGTGAATAAGTCGGTAAGAAAAACAAGTGTACGTCTTTCTGCGCCCATGTTCTTTGCCTTATCTGTACCAATTCTGAAGTGTTCCAAGGGGCATTATCCATCACTAAAACTGTTGGTTTGTGCACTCGTTTAGCTATCTCGTCAATACATTCTACAATGAACTGACCATTGATACTATGCGAGGTGGCGTAGGTGATCAACTTGCCTCGACGGCTCAATAATCCAAACAAATTGGTTACCCAATCTTTGGCACTTCTAATGGTATAGCGTTCCCCAATAGGCTGCAAGCCGTAGAGAATGCAAGGGGTTAGGCTGAAACCGCATTCATCGGTAAAGAATAAGTCAATAGTGCCTTGTGCTTCCAAGTTCAATAGCTCCTTGAGTTGTTTTTTCTTACAGGCATAGACGAGTGGATCAGGTTGCTCTTTTAATCTTCGGCGAAAGCGCTTCCAGTTGTATTTAAGTTTTTTAAAAAACGCTGCAGTGTCTTTTTACTCACCGCTACACCCAACTGTGATTGCACCTGGCCGACCACCCGATTTAGGTTCTTAGGTTCATTCTCTACTAAGGTTTTGACCATCTTAACCTGTTTCTGATCATCGGTCCGTAGTTTGGCTGGCCGACCCCGACCCGGTTTTAGTTTCAGTCCCTCTATTCCGCCAGCCTCCCACCGGTTCAACCAAGTATAAATGCTCAGTGGACTGACTCCGAATAGCGCTGCAAGTTCACCCACCGTTTTTCCTTCATGGCTAAGCAGTATACAGTGGCATTTTCTGCGGAACAGATGGCTTTTCCCAGTTTTATATCCTTTTTCCAATGAAGACTTTTGTACTTCATTTAATCTAATGAATCTCTTCTTGCGGCTCATCAAACAAAAGTAGTGAATAACTACTATTTATAAGCTATTTTTGTCTTATTGCTTACCGAGTCAAAAATAGGTATATGAAACTAGAAAGGTGTAGTTTTGTGGTAAGCGATATATCAAGGGTTTAAACGAAGTAGACCGTCAGGTATTACAGGTAGGTTATAAGCAAGACAAGAGTCACCAGTTTCGTACCCGTTTTTACGCTATCTTGTTATCAGTGCAACGCTACAAAGTAAAGGAGCTATCTTCGTTGCTGAGAGTGAGTGATTTGAGTATCTACAAATGGCGGCAGCTGCGCTGTTTAATCGTTTTGAAGCAGGCGGGGTCGTGGCCTTGCAAAACCAGCCGGGACGTGGGCGTAAGCCTTTGCTGTGTGCTGAGAATCAGCTATATCGGCAAGTAATTAGTGAGCAGATTGAGCAAGATCCTCAGCGTCTCAAAGTAGCCAAAGCTCATATTGAGAAGCAGTTGGGTGCTACTTTGAGTGAAAGCACGCTCAAGCGTTTTTTAAAAAGCCCGGCATGAATTCTTGGCTACGGATGGAAACGGTTTAGAAAGTGACTCAAGCCCTTACAAGACCCGGTAGAATATGAACGTAAGAAGGTCATTTTACAGCTGTTAATGCTATTAGATCAACTAGGTTATCTACGCCTATGGTATGGCGATTAGAGCGGATTTTCACTCGGCCCTACCCGTCCCCTATGGTTGGATCAAAGAAGGTCAGCAGGCAGGTGTGCTTTCTCAAAGAAGTACTCGCTTGAATGTGTTGGACTTATTAGGTAGCATGACCAACTACTTAGCTATCCCTGTACAGGAAGTATGAATGCCGCCTTTGTGATAGCGTGTTTGGACAGTTTTGTCGGTCGATGCAAAGAGCGACCTAACGTTAGTAGTGCTAGACAACGCGCCCATGCACCGTAGTGACGCCTTTCAAGCAAAACTTGCCCATTGGTAATAGTAAGGCTTTATATCTTCTTTCTGCCTAGATATAGTCCTCATCTCAACCGCATTGAAAGGCTTTGGAAGCAGAATACAGCTAGCTTAAAGCCGAAGATTATCTCTCTTTTGACAACCTTAAATAAGCTATCACGCATATATTAGAAGGCTTTGGTTCTACCTTCATTATGAATTTTGACAAGCAAATAGAACTAGAAAATCTTATGCTTAAATCTGGTTGACTACTTATAACACATAAACACTATGACATTACAAAACGTTAAATCATTGAATAAACTATCGTCCATACCTACCATCCGCTGGATTGTGTTTGGATTGTTCGTAATCACTTTGCTGATGAACTATCTGTCGCAAAGTATATTTTTTGAACAGAGCATTGGTGATATTTCCGATAAATACAGCACCATGATTACTCCAGCTGGCTACGCCTTTGCTATCTGGGGGTTAATCTACCTCTCTTTAGGAGTATACATTTTCTACCAGACTTTTCGGGCCAGCCCCGAACAGAAGGTCTACGATCGCGTAGCGTTCCCACTAATACTGAACTTGATTGCTAATAACTTGTGGTTGATCGCTTTCCAACTAGAGTTCATTTCCCTAAGTGCAGTGTTCATGTTAGTGATACTGGCTACACTGATTCAGATTGCTATTATCTGGACGAACGACCGAAGCCTGCCGGACAAGCGTCGGGCGCAAGTACGATTTCCGTTTAGCGTATACTTGGGCTGGATTTCGGTAGCTACGATTGTAAATTTTAGCGTAGTAGCTAAGTATACCGATTGGAATGTACTCGGAATGAGTGGTCCGACTTGGGTAGCCATTATGCTCACCGTAGGTGCAGTTTTGGCAATACTGGTGATGTTTGCTATCCGTAATGTGGTTTACCCACTGGTATTTGTCTGGGCCTACGTAGCTATTGCCATAGCCCAACCTGGTAACTCGCTAATCCATACGGCAGCACTGGGCTGGGCAGTGGTGATTTCCATCTCTGACTTAGTGTACTTTATCCGCCAACATAAGTCAATGAACAAAGAACAGTTAGCAATTAACAATGTGCGGGACACCCTGTGACGTGAACAATACCTCCGTGGCGCGGCGTAATTATAGAAGAGCAAGGCATTTTAATTGTACATTACCAACTGCTAATTGAAAAGGTTATTCACTTCGTAGGCTTTCGGCTGGGTTAGCCCGGGCGGCCCGAATGGCTCGGCTCCCCACGGTAATTACTGCGGTCAGAATGGCACCGACTACGGCCAGTACGAATGGCATTACAGTGATTGGGGTCTGATAAGCAAAATCGGTAAGCCACTGTCGCGCCAGCCAAAACGAAATAGGTACCGCAATAACTCCAGCAATCAGTACAATTTTGAGGAATTCTCTACTGAGCAGGGCCGTAATCTGGGAAACTGTCGCCCCTAGTACTTTACGTACACCCTCTTCTTAGGTACGCTGTTCAGCCATGTAGGAAGCTAACCCAAACAAGCCCAATAAGGCTACGAAAAGCGTAAGCAGGGTAGCCCAGAGCAGGGTTTGTCCCAGCCGTTGCTGATCAGAATACAACTGGGCAAAATCATCATCCAGAAAGGTGTAGCGAATGGGGTGTACCGGTTCTATGAGTTTCCAGAACTTCTCTACTTCAGCAATGGTACTTCGTAGATCAGCAGTAGAAAGACGAATTGCCACCTGATTTACCCACCCACCGCGCATCAGCGGAATGGCTCCCGAAAATACCAATGGCCGAATGCGCTGTTCTAAGCTACTGTAATGGAAATCTTTTACTACTCCTACAATGGTTCCGATTTTATCAGCTCCACTTAAGCTAAGGGCGTGCCCAATAGGCTCTTCAATATTAAACTCTTTCACAAAGGATTCATTGACTACAAACACATTGGGGGTAGTATCGGAAGGTGTCAAGTAACGCCCTTCTACTATTTCGAGACTAAGCACCTGATCATATTCGGAGTCAGTAAAAAAGATATTGACACTTTGGTCTTGCTCTACCCCACCTATCCGAAACATGTAATCAGGATGCCCACTACCGGGTACAGCGGCCGTAGCAGTTACTGCTTTTGTATTAGGATTCTGTAGTAGCTGGGAACGTAGCGACTGTATCTTTTCGTAAGTTTCCTGAGTGTTAGATTTGATGACCATTACCTGATCAGAGTGGAACCCTAACTCTTGGTTTTGCATGAACTGTACTTGTTGATAGATAAAGGTCATTACTACAGCAGCTATCATAGCACCTGCAAACTGGACTATGACCATACCCTGACGTAATGCTTTTCCCTGATCACGGCGCAACCACTTTCCTTTCAGTACTTCGGTTGGACGATAAGCGGCTAGGAAAAAAGCCGGGTAGCTCCCGGACAAGCCTCCCAGGACCACCACTATAATAACCAGTAGAGGAATAATGCGACTCAACTCCGCAACCCCTAGTGCTAGATCTCGATTGGTTATATTTTCAAACACCGGCAGGGCTAACTGAGCGAGTAATATAGCCATCGGCAGGGCTACCAAGCATTGAAGAACAGCTTCGGATAGAAACTGAGTTACTAACTGAACGCGAGATGCACCATTCACTTTACGTACTCCTACTTCGCGTGCGCGACGGGCCGCTTGAGCCGTAGCTAAGTTCATGTAATTGATACTGGCTACTACCAACATTAACAATCCAACTATACCAATGATGTATATCCGGCTAATGCCCCCAGCTTGTAGGGAGAAGGGACCACCAACCTGAGCGGTTGCATTCAGGTGGGCATCAGTAATGGGTTGTAGTTTCCACTCAGGAAATTTTTCCCAGCTAGAGCCGCTCTTCTCTAGTTCTTTCTGGAGTCGGGGATTGATGGCTGCTGTCATCTTTTCTTCTAACTGAGCTATTTCGGTATCCGAATGTAGCACCACGTACGTAGCTGGATTATTACCAGTCCAGGATGAGAAAAAGTTAGAGGTATCCCTGGCTACAATGTCTACGTCAAAGTGCGTATTTCCGCCAAAATCTTTTAATACGCCTGTAATCAGATAATCGGTCTCATCGTTTAGGCGTAACATTTCGCCCACTGGATTTTGGTCGCCATACAATTGCTCAGCTAAAGGTTCACTGATTAGTAATGAATGGTTATTCTGTAAAGCCGTAGCCGAGTTACCATATTTCAACGGTAAGGGCATCACCCGAAGAAAGGTACTGTCGGTTGAAGCCATGCGGTCAATGTATATTCCACCTTCCGGTTCTGCTTCAGTACTCACCAGTATCTCCGTGTATTCAGTGGCATAAACTGAATTTCGGATTTCAGGAAACTCCTCACGAATGGTTTCCGCCAATAAGTAGGGAGTATAGGTATTACCGCTACCCGGTGACCATTCCCGGTACACCCGATAAATATTTTCCTGATTGGGAATCCAGCGGTCATAGCTAAACTCGTGCTGAATGAACAGTAACGACAGAGTAGCCGTAGCCAGAGCAATAGCCAAGCCACCAATATTGAGCAAAGTATACGTCTTCTGTTTCCAAAAATTCCGAAAAGCGATGGATAGATAGTTTTTAAGCATAATGATTGATGATGAATGAATAATGACCGATGAGTAGTGAACGACATTAATCATTATTCACTACTCATTCATCATTTGAACTTACTCGTTTCTTAAAGATTTAACGGGGTTAGCCATGGCGGCTCGGGCGGCTTTGGTGCCTACTGTTGCTAGCGCTACTACCAACACCAGAATTCCAGCTACTAAGAAGATAAACCACTGTACCTGGGTGCTGAAGGTAAAGTTCTCTAGGTATTTCTGTACCAAGAAATAAGCAGCCGGCCAGGCTACCAGATTAGCTATCGCGATAATCTGAAGGTATTCTTTAAAGAACAGGCCAATAATTTTAGTACTGGAAGAGCCCAGCACCTTACGAATCCCGATTTCTTTGCGGCGCTGGTCAGTAGCAAACGAAGCCAGACCGAACAGACCCAGACAGGCGATAATGATGGCTAGAATAGAGAAGTAGGTAACAATAGAGCCTAGTTTCTCTTCGGCCTGATAAAGCTGGTTAAGATCATCATCCAGAAAAGAATATTCAAAAGGTTGATCGGGTGCAAAGGCTGTCCACGTATCTTCCAAATGGGTGATAACTTCTTCCCGCTGATCAGGTTCAATTCGGACGAAAATATAGTTGTATGCCGGGAAAATTGGGGCGAAAAGAGCACCGTGCGTAGAACGGTAGAGCGGCTCAAAGTTGATGTTATCAACCACTCCGATAATCTGTTTTTCCTGAAAATCATCGTTAGCAAAACCGATGTTTAGCCGTACAGTTTGCCCCACTGGTTCGCCTACCAACCCTAGTTCTTTAATGGCTTCCCGATTAATAATAATAGCCTCGGTAGAGTCGGTGGTGAAACGAGGGTCAAAATCACGGCCAGCTTCTATATCAATTCCCATCGTTTGCAAATACTCAAAGTCAATATTGATTCCAGCTACGTTGGCGTGTTCATCTTCACCCATCTGATCAGTTTTTACTTGAACGATAGGACGTAATCCGCCGTGAACACTGAAGGAAGCGGCGGAAGACAAAACTCCCGGATGGCGATTTACCTCCTGCTTGAGTGTATTTAGCTGGTCGGTAACAGCATTATCCGTATTTTGAATAATCACTAGGTGCTCTTTTTGAAAGCCCAGATCTTTGTTATGCAGGTAATCAATCTGACTATATACAACCCAAGCTCCAATAATCAGGATGATAGAAATGATAAACTGAAACGTTACCAACCCTTTGCGTAGCCAAGGTGAACTGTTCATACCTACGGCCAACTTACCCTTAAGCACTTCAGCAGGCTTGAACCCGGATAAGAAGAGCGCCGGGTAGCTGCCCGAAGCAAGACCAGTAAATAGAACAACTAGTACCAAGCCCAACCACAATCCTAAATCACTTGTCAGATCAAGTGTAAGTACCTTTCCGGAAAGCTGACTGAAAGCCGGTAGTATTGCTTGAGCTAAGAACAGAGAAAATATAGTAGCGACCAGCACCAACAGTACTGATTCGCTTAGAAATTGACTGATAAGCTGTTTACGTTCCGCTCCCAGGGTTTTTCGCAGACCTACCTCCTTAGCCCGGCGAGCCGAACGAGCCGTAGCCAGATTCATATAATTCACCATAGCAATGAATAGTACGAACAAAGCGATAGCTACAAACACATACACCTGCACCATACTGCCATTGGGCCTCAGTTCATTCAACAAATTGGAATACAGATGAATATCGGTTAGCGCCGATAGTGAAGTTTCACGCTTTAAATCCTGAGGTGTCAGGTGCTCCTGATTAAGGGCGTTAAGTTGGGCGGTTACCTCCGGAAGAGATGCCCCTTCTTCCAACAATAAATAAGTGTAGTAGCCATCATTATTCCAGGTAGTAGCCAAATCTACATCAGGATTTAGAGAAGCTACGCTCTCAGTGGAGATGAGTAGGGAGAAGATAAAGTGGCTGTTACTGGGTGGGGTAGCTACCACTCCAGTCACGCGATACTCGTGCTCATCATCGTTCGCAAAGCGGAAAGATTCTCCAACCACATCGGTTTGGCCGAAATACTTAAGCGCCGTTTCCTCCGTCAATACGGCCGAAAAAGGCTCTACCAGAGCAGAAGCGGCATTACCTTCCAGTAGAGAAAACGAAAATACACTGAAGAATGAAGCATCAGCCGCGTATACCTGCTGCTCCCGGTAAAAGTCATCCTCTATTCGAACAATAGCTGCATTATTGAACCCACCCCCAAAGCGAGCAATGCGTACTACATTCTTTATACTAGGAATGCTCTCCTGCGCTCCTACAGCCATAGCAGAAGCGACCGTAGGGTAGGAAGTCATTCCTTCAGCCAGATAGGTATTATCTACCCGGTAAATCCGGTCGGCCCGCTCGTGAAATTGATCGTAGCTAAGCTCGTGCTGAATGTACAGGTAGATCAAGATGCAGGTAGTGATGCCTACGGTTAGCCCGAGCAGGTTAATGGTAGAATAACTTTTGTACTTGGCCAGGCTGCGGAGCGCAATGGTGAAGTAGCTTTTGAGCATTGTATTGGTAGTGGATGGTGGCTGTATTTCTCACTGTTAGGTTCAAGATACATGCCACCCGTAGAATACCCTCAATTTAGGCTACTGTCAACTTAATGAAAGAAATAAGTGTACGCCAGCGTTCAGATTTGTTCATAACTGAACATAAAGATCAAGCCCACTGCATTGAGCTTTTTAGTGAAACCAGGTTTGTCTAGACTGACAGCTTCCAGCCGTTGTGGTACTGAGCCTGTACCATATTCTGGGCTTCGGTATCGTCCTTAAAAGTATAGGCATCTGAGTCCCAGTAGACTTTACGTCCCAGGCGGTAAGAGATATTACCCAAATGAGCAACCACGGCGACATGACTACCAATTTCAATGGGGCATATGGGTTGCTCGCGGGTTTTAATGCAGTTGACAAAGTCTACTGCGTGCGCATCACGAGGGTTACCCTGGCGGGGCTGGTAGGGCATTTTTTCCATCACGTAGCGTTCGCTTCCGTCTTCGGAGCGTTCGGTTACCGGGGTTATTTCCCAGCCGCGCCGGTCGATGATCATACGCCCATGCTCACCTACAAACTCAATCCCGTGGTCTTTACCGTAAGGACCGTTGCGGTTAATCATGTTATGTTCCCAAACCATAATAAAGTCATCAAATTCGTAGACGGCACTCATGGTATCCGGGGTTTCCATATCACTGCCGGGGTCGGCAAACTTTCCGCCGGATGCCATCACGGAATTAGGAGCGGTAGCATCCATCCCAAGTAGTACCATATCAATCAAATGTACACCCCAGTCGGTCATTTTGCCACCAGCGTAGTCCCAGTACCAGCGGAAAGATCCGTGGAAGCGATTTTCGTTGAACGGACGCTCTGGCGCCGGCCCTAACCACATTTTGTAATCTACTTCGGGTGGAGTGGCTTCACTAGGTTTAGGCTGAACTATGCGGGTCGGGCCGCTATGGTTCCAGGCCCGCACAAAGTTTACCCGACCCAACTCTCCATCTCGCACTAGTTTCATGGCGGGTTGCCAGTGGTCGCTGCTACGCTGCTGCTGACCCACCTGCACTATGCGATTATGTTTCTTCACTGCCTCTGCCATCACTTGGCATTCTTCAATGGAGTTAGCCAATGGTTTTTCCACGTACACATCTAGTCCAGCTTCACAAGCCTGAATAGTTTGCAGAGCGTGCCAGTGGTCGGGTGTGCCGAGAATGACGGCATCCAGATCGGGGTGCTCGTAGAGCTTACGGAAATCACCGTAGGTTTCGGGGCGGGTGCCAGTAATCTTTTCAACATCGCTTACTCGTTCGTCCAGTATCCGCTGATCTACATCGCAGAGGGCTACGCAGTTAACTCCAGGAACTCGTAAATGCGATTGAAGATTGGCCCAACCAATGCCTCGTACACCTACCACGGCAATATTTACTTGGTCGCTGGGAGCTAGTTTAGTTCTAGATTGAGCATTAAGGACGGTAGGAGCAGCTAAGGCAGCAGCCGTGCCCGTGCCCATTTTGGTTAGAAATTTTCGGCGAGAGGTATTCATACATTAGGTTGTTTAATAGAAACGAATAAGATTTTAAGATACAAAATCAACTCACAAAAACCACCTTCCAATATTAGAACCTCAGCAAGTGACAGCATTAGATTAAGGTATTTTTGTAGAAGACCGAACAACCAAATCAATGAATAATAAAGAAATTGAGAGTTGGAAGCTGAAACGATGTAGTATCTTCGGCCTAGATTAAATATCTGAAATATCCACTCGAGATAGATACCAGATATTTACCCACTAATTATTTTACATTTGAATAGCATGTCGAAGCCACTTATCGAGGCAGAAGAGATAGGAGCAACTATCGGGTCGAGGACGATCTTACAGGATATTACCTTCGCTATTTATCCGGGACAAGCCTGGGCCATTACCGGCTGGGCGGGGAGTGGAAAAGCTACCCTGGCTAAGATTATCGCCAACCGTTTTCCGGTTACTACTGGTCACCTGACCAACAATTTACCTCCGAGTACTAAAGTGGTAATTGTAGAGCAACAGCATCGGTATAAAAACCAGATTGAAGCCGCAGAAAACTACTACCAAGCCCGGTATGAGAGTCTCAGTTCAGAGGATTTTCCGACGGTGGAAGACACGTTGCTAGAAAATCTGCCAGATTTTGAGGAAAATGAGCAGAAGAGTCAACAGGTAGAAGAAGTACTAAAGTTACTTCAGATAATTCATCTCAAAAATGTTCGATTGATTCAGCTCTCTAATGGTGAGAACAAGCGATTTCAGCTATCCAAGGCGTTGCTACAAAACCCAAAAATGCTGATTCTGGATAATCCCTTCGTAGGACTAGATCAGGAAACTCGTACGGCACTTCACGAAATTATCAATCATCTGATAGTCCAGGGTATTATTGTCATATTGATCACGTCTCCAAACGAGATCCCGAAACGGATAACCCACGTAATAGAATTGCAGCAAGGGCGTAGCGTCTATACGGGAGCTAGGTTAGACTTTCTGAAGAAATTACAAACTCAAAATACAACTTTAACTGTAGCTAATTGGATAGGTCAAGAGCGACTGGCCGCTATACCACCTGGAGAACATTATGCGTTTGACGTAGCTGTTAGGATGGATAACGTGACGGTGCGTTACGGAGATAGAATTATCCTGGATGGAGTGAATTGGCAGGTGAAGCGGGGAGAAAAGTGGGGACTTTCGGGACCTAACGGAGCCGGAAAGTCTACCTTACTGAGCCTGATCAACGGAGATAATCCGCAGGCCTATTCTAACAAAATTTATCTTTTCGACCGAAAAAAAGGTTCGGGAGAAAGTATCTGGGATATTAAGCGTCGCATCGGTTACGTCTCGCCCGAACTGCACCTTTATTTTGATCGGCGCGTAAGCTGCGCTGATGCTATAGCTTCCGGCCTAATTGAGAATATGCACAGCCCCAAAAACTTTACGGCCACCCAGCAGGCAGCCATAGCGCAGTGGCTGGATATTTTTCAGTTTACCCCGCATAAGGAGAAGCTTTTACGAGATATGCCGTTAAGCGAACAGCGACTGGTTTTGTTGGCCCGTGCCTTAGTGAAAAACCCACCCTTTCTAATTCTAGACGAACCCTGCCAGGGGCTGGACAGACGACAAACCCAGCGATTTACGGCGATGGTAGATGCCATTTGCCAACATTTTGATAAGACGCTGATTTACGTCTCGCATTACTCGGAAGAGATTCCTGACTGTGTGGAGCAAACGCTCTACTTGAAAGAAGGGAAAGTAGTAAGATAAGTGTATCGAGACTGATAACGTATCCTTTACGATTAGTATATAACGATAGTCTCGTAACTCCC
>CAKZYJ010000224.1 GCA_937884755.1 uncultured Flammeovirgaceae bacterium | reverse complement strand
GTACTTGGCTAGTATTGGGTCTTGGATAATTTCTTGGGGAAACTTCTCCTGACCTTCTGGAACAAACAATGCTTCGTAGAGCATCTCAGCCAGAAACGGCTGTTCATCATCCTGTAGTTTTCGTATTGTCACCATCCTTGAATTACTTTTTGATACTTGTGTACTTATAGCCTTGACAATGACTGCCTGGGTCACTTATTCATTTGATCAAAGAATTTTAATGTCTCGGCTTGCACCTCTTTACCCTCAGTCCCCCACCAAACAAAGTGGCCGCCCGCTCGGACGAATCGGCATTCACCGTTTACGAGGTTATTACTTAAACGATCAAAATGATCTTGGGACACATCTTTATCGATCGGAGACGCGTAAGCTAATACCGGCATATCAATTTTGCTCCAGTCAAAGAGGTGTTCTTTCCCAGTCTTTTCTAATTCATCCATCATCCCTGGATAAATCTGGCTCATGGGTGCCAACGAATGTACAATCTGCGTTGTACGTCTTTTCTCTGAAGGATCATTAAGTATCGCTCCTACCACCTCTTTAATCTCCCCTTTTTCCATTTCGGCCTCAGCCTGAAGAAGACTAGTAAGCATTAATCCAGGGAGTAGATCGAAAGTTCTCCTCATTAGCCAAGATATTGAATCCTGCATCTTGGGCGACAGAAATAATTTTGCGAATGGAGATTCGAGCGCTTCCTTTTTAGGAAGGTATTGTCCTGTTAGTGGGCTCCAAAGTACCATCGATTTGGTGGGATATGATTGTGCGTAGTAGAGCGACGATAAACCACCCATAGACACTCCGAACACATTTACCTCGCTAATGCCTAAGTATGTGATCACTTCATGGTAGATAGCAGCATGTCCCGCGATAGAATCTACCACATCAATGGGTAAATCGTAGTATCCGGGACGGTTTACGGCGATAATCCGGTATCCGGCATTAACCAACCAATCGAACATCTCTACTAGGTCTATTCCAGCTCCTCCACCCGTAGAGAAAAGAATGACCGGCCCATCTTTAGGCCCAATATCTACGTACTTCACTTTTCCATATTTGGTGTCTGCTTCCAAGAAGGAATCAAAAACTGCTTTCCGTTGCTGCATAAAGCGTCGGTAGTCTACTGCTCCAGCTAATCCTATCGCAAGTGGGACAATCAACACAAATGGGTTCATATCATAAATTTCACTAGTAGAATTTTATTTATTCACTAAATGGTTGAACGCGAAAATACTTGCTAGAGATGGGGTTAGCATTAATTTTTCCAAACTCAGTCACCTAGTTAATATGCACCCGCCAGACAAAGTCCAGACTTACCAAGTGCTCATACGCTAGCGTTGGGTTCGTATTGAATCTCAGAAAGGTTGGGCGATATACAACTCCAATCATGAGTTGCTCACCAAGTTGCACGTAAGCGGGCACTACAGCACCCAACGCATGACTGGTTTTGGTTACGGGTTCACGGTTAGGTGGTGGGGCGTTTTGGCGGTCGTGATAGCGTAAATTCCAGGTATTAATGGCATAAGAAAGTCCGTAGCCCAGATGGAAGCGACTGATCTGGTAGTTGTTCGATACGTTAAAGTAGACCGAAAACATAGACTCATGTTCGCCTACTCTTTCGTAAGGGAGTAAGAAGGGAGCGTCAAAATCGGTTACCGCTCCCACTGTAAGGTTGAGATACTGCTGTGGTGAATAATAATGGTCTAACCCCAAGCTGATTCCCCAGAAGCCGGTATTGATTTTGTCGGGCTCGTTAGCTGGAGCTAGCTTAAAATGATTGACGTAGGGAACGGATACTCGCACGTAGCGTTGGTTTTGACGATTTCCTCTACCGTGCCTGGAATACGCCAGAGGCGTCTCCGCAAGGTTGAAGTATACCTGACGAGGGTAGGCGTAGCGTTCGGGACGATCTTTGTCTGCCAACATTCCCAGTCCGGCGGTGTACACGATATTCAGATAATAGGCAAGGGAATTCTTAGATGGTATCCTGATAGAATGGTAAAGACTATCTTGCTCCACTGACAGTTGTACTGGCTCCGGGCTACGGTTAACTAAGATGGTACATCGGTCATGGTGCTCGGTGTTAAGCGTGTCTGATTGGTAGACGATTGTTGTCGGTTTTGAGGTGTGTAGGGTAATGTTAGTAACTGGTCGATTAAGCAACGTTGCGCACCCAGTGCATAGCAGGCCCACTAGTGATACAAATATGATTTTTACCTTCATGATGATGTTATTGAATCCGGCCCTTGTGCTTAGTTAACTTTCCTACTGTTTCATAAGTCCAGCTTATGAAGTTGACTCTTCAACATGAATACCCATTCGTCTCAAATCGGCGAATAATTTCGTTTCGTCTACCACTTGCCCCATCAGATAGAGACCGGGTTCAGCCACAATACCACTGAAATACTGATTCAGTCCGGCCAGAACAACGAGGGCGGTAAAATTAAATGCATCATCAGAGACCATCGTTAGCGTAACTGTTCTTTTTTGACCGTTTTTAATACCTTCTGCTGCTAACCGAAACTCAACTCTCGGGCGGTTCTGAAGATAATTTTTGGTGCTCATATACAGCAACTTGCTGGCTATCTGTTGGCTTGCCTTTTTGCTAATGAAAGCGATCAGCATAGCCAGTGGGAAAACGACATTATCGATAAACGAGCTAAATCCTGAAGCGTAAACTCCAGCTTGGCGTAGTCCGAGTTCTTTCTCCAATCCGTACAGCTCTCTCATTTGCAAGGGAAAACACTTTTTTGAGCCAAAAACTTCGGAAAATTGGGTAGTCAGAGCATCACGATAGGTAGCTTTTCTCCACTTTCTATTTTCAAGAATTTGAGCGTTTTCGCTAATTAATTCATAAATAATTTCGTGAATAGCGGCTGGTTTCTCAAAAATAGCCTCCATAGCTATCATCAGGTTAGCCGTTTGGTAATCATCAAAGTACGGCTTGGCTAGACGGATCAGGGGAGCAGCCAGTCCCGGATGAAAACCGGCTTGGGTTATGAACCTTCTTCCGTTCTTGACAATCGCTTTGCGGTGGTTACTCAGTTTATCTATCACATCACCCCTCACAAGAATATCGATAATGTCGGTATTGGTTTGTAATGCCGCTTTCGCTACATCGTCCATTAAATTGGGAATAGTTGCAGTAATAATTACTAAGTCAACAGCTTGAAAAGCGGATACTAGGCTGGCTCGTTCGCTAGCATCCGCATAGCATGTTTGTATGCATCGGGATGGAAATTGCTGTTTCAGTACAGCAGCGAAGGCTTTTGCTTTTTTTATGTCCCTTCCTGCTATCGTTACTGTACAGTTTGTGTACTTTAAGAGGCTGTCAGACATAGATTTTCCAACTCCTCCGTACCCCCCAAGGACCATTATAGCTCGTTCCATTTTGCTCTTCATTTCATGTCAAGCTTCAATCTAAGCAATTATTAAGATCACTTCATTAATGAGTTTTTCTGTTGTTTCAACGGCACACTCCCTTACCCCAGTCCATTGCAAAGCGGGTTCTCCCTTCCTTCCAGCCACCTTCCATGATCTTTGCCAGTTCATACGTCCAGGTAAAACCTTCGTCAAACTGGAGAACCAACCACGATTGTCCATTTACCTCAGCGATGCTCCAAGTGCCACTAGTTAGGCCATTACTTGCGGCGTATACTCCGGTAACTGGCTCGCCATTATAGTTTCTAGGTCCGCCCTTGACGATCAAGGAAGTCTCGAAAAACCGCATAAAGTGGCCGTTTGGGCAAAAGTCAACTTTGTGGTAAGATGAAGTACTACTGTCTGACCAGGGGCCAGGACTAGTATAGATATGAAAGGCTGATCCGGAGATTCTTGCAGCAGCATTATCCGGGTTATTCGGATTTACATTTTCCGGATCACAGGCGAAGAGCGCAGTTAGTACGATAAGCAATGATAGCATTTTCATGATAATCGAGATTAAAGTGAAAAATGGGCTGTTTACTTAATATACCACTGGATAGTAAAAGGTTAATGATTTCAGCCAGTTAATTCCATCGTAATTTTCTCAAAAAAGAATGCTACGCTAATGGCAATTGGGAGTGACTACTTTCAAGGGTAATGGATTAAAGTAGTTCTTAGAATTGACGTAGATTGTTCTACCTTTGCTCTAGATGATCTTCTGATCAAAAAACGAGTCACTTTAGCCTTAGCCTAAACCTATGAGTCTTCCCAGATATTTTATTAGCTGTGATTGGGGGACTTCTAACTTTAGATTGAGAGTCGTAGAGACCAAATCGTTGCAGCTACTGGCTGAGCATACAACCGATCAAGGGGTTAAAGCAGTCTACGGAAAATATCAGGATCAATCTGAAGCCAGTCAGTTTCAGTTCTTTTCCCAGTATCTTAAAGCTCAGTTACAGCAGTTGCCAGAGGAACACCGGCAACATCTAGTGGTCGCTTCTGGGATGGCTTCCTCCAACATAGGTTTGCGGGAACTACCCTACGCTGATCTGCCTTTCAACCAAAATGGTGAACAGTTAATCTGGAAACATATCACGGAGAGTGATCTGGACTTGATGCTGATTTCCGGGGTGAAAAGCACGGATGGGGTAATGCGGGGGGAAGAAATTCAGGCAGTTGGATTGGAAGAGTTTCTCAGCTCTTGTCCGAAGGGAACATTATTGCTGCCGGGTACGCACAGCAAACACATTACTTTTGATCAGCAGAAGTTTCAGGGTTTTAAGACTTTCATGACAGGCGAACTGTTCGACATTCTATCCAGGCAAAGTATTCTAGCTCGCTCAGCCACCTATACCCCCTGGTCAAAAGCGCGGGAACCAGCCTTTCAGGAGGGATTATATCTTGGCTTGAACAGACAGCTTACCGCTAGTCTGTTTACTATCCGAGCCAAACATCTTCTGTACAATGAAAATAGAGAAGATAATTACTACAAGCTCAGCGGCATGCTGATTGGCGATGAATTAGCTTATTTGAAAGAATATGTTGAACCCGTAATTTTAGCCGCATCAGACCCCGTATTTAGCCTTTATCAACTAGCTCTTAAATCAATCATTGTTCCTGAACAACTGCTACTCTTGGAAGGGAAAGTGCTAGAAAAAGCCTTATTAGTCGGTCAGAAGAAAATCTTAGCGTTACATGACAACTAACAAATTCTCCTGGGAACGGTATTACCAAGCCCCCATCGTTGGCATTATCCGAGGATTGCCGATGGATACGACTCTTTCCGTCACCCAGACCTATCAAGATGTCGGACTACACACCTTGGAAATTACTATGAATACTCCCGGTGCTGCTGATACGATCTCGCTGCTCAGAGAGAAGTTTCCCCATATGAACATCGGGGCGGGAACGGTCTGTACGATGGACGATCTGGATACTGCCTTGAATGCGGGGTCACAGTTTATCGTCACACCTATCTTAAATGAGAAGGTTGTTAAGTATACAGTTGCTCAACAAGTGCCCATCTTTCCGGGTGCTTATTCGCCCAGCGAGATTTACCAAGCTTGGTCATGGGGGGCATCGGCAGTGAAGGTTTTCCCGGCTACCCAACTTGGGGTGCAATTTATCAAAGATGTTTTGGCGCCTCTCAATCAGATTAAGTTACTACCTACCGGTGGGGTTTCGCTAGAGAATATCCGCTCCTTCTTTAGCGCTGGAGCAGTCGGGGTAGGGATGGGCAGTTCGCTATTAGATAAGCAACTCATTAAAGAGGAAGATTTTGAGGGTTTAAAGCGGCATTTCATCAATATCAAAAACGAGATAAAAGATTTTATTGAGCTAAAGTAGTGTAGCTGATTTCCTGGTATTATTACTGAACAGGCGAGGTATTACTTTTCCGATCTGTCTTATAAAGTAGATAAAATGTCATAGCAACCAGGTAGATTTTAACTAGGAATGGTTTTCAGTTTTCCTTTGCTCAGTGATGAGACGATACATTGTCTTGGTGCCACAATGCAACTTGGCTATCTTACATTGCTACTCTTAGGTGTCGTGCAACCACGACTATTGCCTGGTAAAACCTATATAATTTAGCAGAAGGCAATACATCGCCACCTCGGAGCCAATGATTAGGAACTATTAGTCAATCGTCTCTATCCGTTAGCATAACTACTGGAAATATATCTAAAGATAACCTCGTCAGAATCGATGATATGTTGGTAGAAGAGCGAGTCTTTAACTCCGAGAACTATTACTTTCAACTCCAGCTAACGAGATAGATAAAGTGGATTTAGCTTAGAATTAAGAGTATTAGAGCTAATTTTTTCTAGACTCTAACTCAACATCACTTGAAAACACATAAGTGTTACATTTATGAACATATGTTATGCAAGGTCACCTCAAATGTTTGGACCTTATTTGTGCTTAGTAGATAAGAGTACAGGTTTTGGTCTGAATTGAGTGGCAGTACTTTACCAAATTCAGTTCAAGGTTTTGATGATATGACTACAACAACCAAGAAAAAAGGTGTATCCCGTCGTTCCGCAATACAATCCGTTTTAGGAGTGGCAGGTGTTGGCCTGATGGCGTTACCTAAATCATCCTACGCTTCCCCCGTTCAGCCACTGCCAACCCGAGAGCCAGTGAAAATTACCCGGCTGGAAACCTTTCTGGTGAAGCCTCGCTGGATCTTTTTGAAAATTTATACTGATGCTGGGGTGGTCGGACTGGGCGAACCCTTGCTGGAGGGTAGAGCGCTCACCATTCAGACGGCTATTAAGGAAATTGAACCTTACTTAATTGGCAAAGATCCCCGGCAGGTAGTGCACCACTGGCAGGCCATCTACCGCCACGCCTTCTACCGGGGTGGCCCTATTCTTACTAGTGCCCTCAGCGGCATCGACCATGCCCTGTGGGACATTAAGGGAAAGCTGTTGGGTATACCCGTACACGAGTTGCTGGGCGGCCCTACCCGCGACCGGGTTACCGTTTACGGGCGGGCCCGAAATGCCGAGCAAATGAAGCAACAGATCGGCTTAGGGTTTAATACCATCAAAACGGGAGTAGCCATGGAAAACCCTGCCCGGGCAGTAGAAACTCCTGGGTTCATCAATTACGCGGTAGACAACTTTGCTTCCTTACGCGAAGCTGCGGGCCCGGATGTGAATATCGGAATTGATTTTCACGGTAAGATTTCCCCCCAAACAGCTAAGGTGCTCATCAAAGCCCTGGAGCCTTATCAGCCCATGTTTATTGAAGAGCCCGTACAGTGCCAAAACGTGGATGTAATGGCCGAAATCGCCCGGGGTACCCATCTGCCGATAGCTACCGGTGAGCGGATATTCACTAAGTGGGGTTTTAGAGAGATTTTAGAAAAGGGAGCCGCTAGTATTTTACAGCCCGATCTTTGTCATGCTGGAGGGATTACCGAAGGAAGATTGATTGCCGGTATGGCCGAAGCCTACTACGCGGTAGTGGCTCCTCACAATCCGATGGGGCCTATTTCCTTAGCTTGCGGACTACATCTGGCAGCCAGTATTCCGAATTTCTTAGTGCAGGAGCAAGTGAGTCTGGGTGATGGTTATCTGAAGAACCCTTTCAAATTGCAAGAAGACGGAACGGTGATGGTGCCTACCGCACCGGGGCTGGGGATTGAACTAGATGAAGATCAGCTAGCCGATAAAATCGGGCACGACTGGAAGAATCCTGAAACTTATGACCCCCGCGATGGCTCAGTGGTTGATTGGTAAAATTATGTAACCTAAATTATATGCAAAAGCTTCAACTAATACCTAAACACTAATACTTCTAACCTAGAAAACACCATGAATCATGTATCTCAAAACAGCCTCGAGCACTACGTTTTTTCACGTAGACTCAATGCAAATTGATGTTATAGACTTACCCTCATCAGTGATTAAGGCCTGGTCTGGATCGCTTCCGGAAGGATTATTAACCGCTACCCAGGAGGAATGGGAAAATGCCCTGGATCAGCTTTATCACACCAAAGTAAGCATGAAACAGCATGTTTAATAGTACCCTGCTGTGGCCTCAGCTTACGGATGTCAGCGAAAAACTAAAAAAAGATAGGTGCTCACTAATTAATTAACCTAACAAAATAAGAAAGTGCGATACCAATTAATCCTAACAATTATGCAAAAACAGATTTACTCGTTTAGAAGGAAAAGCTGCGTTTCGGGGCTCTTGCTAGCGTTACTGAGCGTACAGCTTTCTTACGCTCAGCAAACAATATCCGGACAAATTACCGATGAAACCGGTGAAGGACTTCCCGGAGTTAATGTCTTGGTTCAGGGTACTGCTACCGGTAGTGTGTCGGATGTAGAAGGTAATTACCGGATATCAGCTAACTCATCCGATTCATTGGTCTTTTCTTCCGTAGGCTACCTGACCGAAACCATACTGGTTGGCAGTCAGAGTGTCATCAATGTAGCTATGCTTCCGGATATTCAAAGTCTGGAAGAGATTGTAGTAGTTGGCTACGGAACCCGAAAGAAATCGGATTTGACTGGCGCAGTAGCCAGTGTATCACCCGAATCGTACGAAAACCAGCCTATCGCGCGAGTGGAAGAAGCCTTGCAAGGTAGGGCACCTGGGGTAACCGTAGCTCGAGCCAATGGGGCACCTGGTGGCGAAGTGAAAGTACGTATCCGGGGAGTAAACTCTATTACCGGAAACAATGATCCATTAATAGTAATTGATGGTATTCTGGGGGGTGATCTAAGTACGCTCAACCCCAACGATATTCAGTCTATGGATATTTTGAAAGATGCATCCGCAACTGCTATCTACGGGGTGCGCGGTTCCAACGGAGTAATCATTATTACTACCAAGAAAGGTTCAGGTCAGGGAAAAATCAATGTAGATTATTTCGCTACTATTTCTGAAGTACCCCGATTGTTACCTACGTTGGCAGAATCCCCCGGTGATTTTGCACGGATAGAGAATATCCGAAGAGTCAGTACGGGGGGAAATCCTATCTTTAGCGATGCTGATATTTCAGCCTTGGAAGCTAACGGTGGAACCAATTACCAGGATGAGATTTTACAAACTGGACTGAGCCATAACCTGGCAGTATCGGCCAGTGGCTCAGAAGGTAAAATCAACTACTTCATTTCGGGTAACTACCGCGATGAAGAGGGAATTGTGATTAATACTGGTTACGAGCAACTGTCCTTACGCTCCAATATTGGAACTCAAATTGGAGAACGGTTGAACATTAACCTTAATCTTTACGGTAGCCGAAGCAAGACTCAGAATAATTTTCAAACCTTTGGTAACGGTCAGGGAAGTTTGATTTATAAAGCAAATACCTGGGATCCGACTACTCCAATTTTTGATGAAAATGGACAATTTAATCTGCGATCTACTCGGGGAATTGCTTCACTGAATGACAATCCGGTACGTACCCTCACTGAAAGTGATTTTCAGGGTGTAAACGAACGACTGAACACTGCCCTGAATATCAACTACAAACTTTCAGATCATCTTTCCTACACCTTAGTAGCGGGTACTCAGTTTAATAACTTTACTCAGCAGCGTTACGCCGTAGAAGTTGGGGATGATTTTCTGCCTCACACGTCCTTCTTCAACAATAAGTTTAATACGCTACAGTTGAGTAACATCCTAACCTGGGAGCAGGAATTTGGTGTTCATAATATTAAAGTGACTGGGGTACAGGAATTTCAAAACAATACTTTCCAGAGAAATGCTTATAATTCAAATGATCTAAGCCTACCTAAGGGGTTCTATTTTACTGAATTGGCACCTAACGCTGGTCAGACGGTCAGTAACGACTTCAATGAACGAAGACTATCTTCCTACATGCTTCGGGCCGAGTATATTCTTAACAATAATTTGCTGATTACTGCTACCGGGCGTTACGATGGTTCATCGGTGTTCCGCCCGGGCAATAAGTGGGGTTTCTTTCCTTCATTAGCGGTGGCGTATAGCTTAGACAATTGGGTTACGAACTTACCTGGTTTCACTAGTTTGAAGATACGAGCTGGATGGGGACAGGTGGGTAATCAGGCTGTTGATCCATTCTCTACCTTTGCTACGCTAAGGTTCAATAGCTACGCCTTCGACGGTTCTTCTGCGGCAGCTGGCACAGTGCTCGATAGCTTCGAGAATCAGGATCTGACTTGGGAAACCACTAGTCAGGTTAACATTGGGGTCGACATCGGCTTTCTGGAGGGAAGAGGTAACCTGAGCTTAGACGGTTATCAGAAAACAACAACCGACCTTTTACTGGATGTTCCGGTGCTGGAGGTAAATGGTGGCGGAACCATCACTCAGAATGTGGGAGAAGTTGAGAATTTCGGAATAGATATTGGTCTCGACTACATTGTTATTGATCAGGAAAAACTAAACTGGACTTCTAATTTCACCCTATCGTACCTTCAAAATGAAGTAACCAATCTGTTTGGCGAAGAAGAAGTGATCAATGGCTTATTCACTGCACCAGGTGGACAAGCCAGAGTACTTAACATTATTGAAGAAGGTCAACCTCTGGGGCAGTTCAATGGTGCTACCTTCCTGGGAACCTGGAAGTTATCAGAAGCGGCCGAGGCAGCTAATTTTGGCCGACAACCTGGTGATGCCAAATACTTACGCGATGAAGATGGGGAGATAGTTTTTGGAGCCATTGGTAATGGTACGCCCACTTTATTATGGGGCTTTAATAATACGGTTAATTACGGAAACTGGGATTTCAACGTATTCCTTCAGGGCGTACATGGCTTTGATGTATACAACATCATGCAAGCGGGTATTACCGGTGGTGCTGGTGATTCCCGTAGCTTTATGGCCTCGGATCAGGTAAACCAGTGGACGCCCGAAAATGAAACCGATATTCCCGCTACAGTGCAGTTTTTCAATTCTTCCCGCTATATTGAGGACGGAGGTTTTATCCGGTTAAGCAATATGACCTTGGGATACACTTTCAATAACCTGGGGGGTAAAGAAGGATCTTCAGTGAAGGTATACGTAGGTGGTCAGAACCTATTCCTGATAACCGATTACACTGGGTATGACCCTGAGCTTACCTCTCGTCGGGGTAACCAAGGTAACGAAGACGTGGCATCCGGTATTAACGTGGGGGCTTATCCTAATCCCCGAACTTATACTTTAGGGATAAAGGTTAGATTTTAATACCCAGAAATATTTTAGAAAAAAAATGTTTAAAAATATGAAAGCTATTTATTTCTATAGATTATTCAATGGACTTCTGGTGGCAACGATGGCGGTTGCTTTTCAGGGGTGTGAACTAGATGAAGACCCAGGCTCTTCCCAGTAAGCGGTTATTCACTACGAAACGATAGCCGACCTTGAACTG
>CAKZYJ010000223.1 GCA_937884755.1 uncultured Flammeovirgaceae bacterium | reverse complement strand
TTACAACGAAGTGAGGGTGGGAGAGATGCTTTGTAAAGTCTTAGTGATTACTTTGCTAATGAAGGGGGGCTGTCGGGGGTGGTCGGGCAACTTTAACTGTAATGTTAAAAAATGAAAGCCATACTTATCTTCCTCCTCCTGTACTTCTACTACCTCCACAAACTCCCCGTTAGCCAGAAAACCCACATTACTGGATTTGGGAAGTACCCGGTAATTATTCCGTACCACCATCAGCATATCGCCTACTTCTACCTGCTGTTGCCGGTGCAAAATCTCCTTTCTAATACGCTGATTATAGCGAGTTGCTTCTTGGTTTGAGGCGCAGATCAAGATGGTCTGTTTGAGTCCATACTTTAAGTAGGCGTAGCTTAATCCTTGCTTGAGTTTGCTGGATTGCATCCGGTAAATATCGTCGTAAGGTTGGGTTTCCAGATGCTCCAGCAGGGTTTCAGCCAGAAGAATCTTGCGTAGTGTAGTAGCGTTGCGCAAGATTCCTTTACGCTTTTGCTGTCGGACTACCTGGGTCAGTTCAAATTCAGAAACTGTTAGCCCGTAGGCGTGCTCCAGAATTTCGGCATTCAAGGCCACGCTCAGTGATTGCCCAACCGGGGGTAGCTGGGCTTTATCGCCGATAATTATCAATTTATTGTGAGGGTGCTCAAAGACGTACTCCAGCAAATCCATTAGTATGGTGCGAGCAGCATTTCGCTTATCGCCACCATCTTCTTCGTGGCTTATCATGGAGGCCTCATCTACCATAAAAACTGCTCTTTTTTGGTAGTTTTTACGCAGTTTGAACTCAATATTTCCGGAGTAGGGATGCTGCACTTGCTTGTAAATTTGCCGGTGGATAGTGTAGGCTTTGCGCTTGCTGTATTTGGCTAGCACTTTGGTGGCCCTCCCGGTTGGGGCAAGCAGCACCGTTCGGTAGCCGTATTTTCTCACTGTTTTGGCTACTGCCTGTATCACCGTTGTTTTGCCGGTACCGGCGTAACCTTTCAGAATGAACGTAGCTTTAGTATCCCCTTCTTTTTCAATAAAATCTCTAAGTTCATGGAATAGGGCATCTTGCTCCTCAGTAGGGGGAAGCTTGAAATACTTTTTTAGCCAGTGGTAAGCAGTGGGTTCTACCTGGGTTAACGATGGTTCCATCTTCCGAAATACCTGAAAACCAGTCAATAATAAAAGCCCTGGTGAATTATTTTGCATTGTATTCTTATTTTAAGAACTTATATTCCTGTTATACGTGTAAATAAGCAGATGTTGCATATTATATATTCTCATAAGGAATTGATAATCAGTAAAATAAAAAATACTTTTTTTAAGTATAAATGCACTTTTAATCACTCCAAATTGTTTTACTAATGAACACAAAACAAAAACACATGAGTACTTCTACGACAAAATCTACTGCTAAATCCGCGGAGAATACTGAGCGGAAAAAAACCATTGAGAGCTATGACATTGCCAACTCCTATGAGACCATGCACTTAGCTCAGGACTTGGCTCGTTTTATTAAAGAAAATAAGCTTTTCCATCATATTCAGGGGAAAGCCTACGTTAATGTAGAAGGATGGCAATATGCCGGAGCTCGTTTGGGTATCCTGCCTGTGATTGATGATTTGGTAAATGTCAGTTTAGATGCTTCCGAGATAAAGTATCAGGCCAAGGTGCGGTTACTAAATCTGAAAACGCAGCAAACCGTAGGTTCCGGATTTGCCATATGCAGCAACCGTGAGAATGGAAAGCGAAACTACCAGGAATTCGCCATTGCCTCCATGGCTCAGACCCGGGCCATTGGGAAGGCTTACCGCAATATTCTGGCCTGGATTATCCGGGCGGCGGGCTATGAACCTACTCCGGCAGAGGAGATGGATTACATGTCAAATTCATCGGAACGCACCATCGAGCGACCGGCGGCAGGAAAGCCCAAAACTGAGAAATCTTCTCAGACAGCTTCCAAAAATGCAAAAAAATCTGCCCCTAAAAAACCGCAATCTGGTGAAAATAAGCCCGATAACGCGGAAAAAAGTGAAGAAGTTGTTAAAAAAATGGCAACCGTGAAACAGAAAACCGAGTTATTATTGTTACTGAATAACAAAGCAATAACGAACGAAGAAAAAAATAAAATGATTGAGGGAATAAACAGTATGGATATTGTAAGGGCCTCCAAAGCGATACAAAAAATAAAGAAAGTTATTGAAGATCGTGAGTC
The DNA here is from genome assembly GCA_937884755.1 of uncultured Flammeovirgaceae bacterium. GTDB lineage: Bacteria > Bacteroidota > Bacteroidia > Cytophagales > Cyclobacteriaceae > Tunicatimonas. Next base: position 5,781 of record CAKZYJ010000223.1, on the reverse strand, counting down.
GGATAGCCGAGCGAATGGCAAAGTCGCATCTCACGCAGCATAGTTTGGTTTGGTTAGTTTAGTAGGAAAACCTGGGGATTTTGTCTTCAGGTTTTTTTTATGCTGGCTTTGGCTGTTTTTTCCTGCGGGGACAAAGGTATCTAATCTGAGTGAAAAGTAAACCTATTCTTTAAAAATCCTTTCATTTTTTTGGTGTTGGTAAAAAATTATAGTTTCTGAAAAATTAGGTAAGTTTGTTGGTAACCTAACCTACCAATACCACTATGATTGAGGAAAAGCCTCTAATTGAAAAGCAAGAAGAAACTGATCAACCTTACATCAGCCCCAAAACCAAGCTCCCCGAGTTAACCCTCAAGGCCATTTTGCTGGGAGCCTTACTTTCGGTTATACTGTCTGCGGCCAATGCCTACTTTGGTCTTTTTGCCGGGCTGACCGTTTCTGCCTCTATTCCTGCTGCCGTTATCTCAATGGCTATTCTAAAACTCTTCCGCAATTCCAATATTTTAGAAAATAATATGGTGCAAACCGCGGCATCGGCGGGTGAGTCATTAGCTGCGGGAGTGATCTTTACTATTCCTGCCCTTATCATTATGGGTTACTGGGAAGAGTTCAATTACTGGGAGACGACCCTCATTGCCATGACCGGTGGAGTTTTGGGAATTTTGTTTACTATTCCCTTACGGAATGCACTCATCGTCAAGGAAAAACTTAAGTTTCCTGAAGGGGTAGCTACTGCTGAAGTACTTAAAACCGGAGAAGGCGGTGGTGAATCGGTAAAGTATCTGGTCTGGGGAGGTTTAATTGGCGGGCTGTTTAAATTGAGTGATTCGGCACTTAACCTGTGGGACGGTCTGTTTGAGAAAGCGGCCTTACTCAACCAGAAGTTTTATCTTTATTTTGGATTAAATCTGTCACCCGCCCTGGTAGCCGTGGGCTATATTGTGGGGCTGAATATTGCATTTCTCGTTTTTTTGGGGGGAGCTATTAGCTGGTATGTTGCCATTCCTATTTACATGGCAACCGTGGGAGTACCCGAGGGGGCCAGTAGCGTTGAATCCATGGGAATTAGCGTGTGGAGTAGCCAGATTCGCTACCTGGGAGTTGGGGCAATGGTGGTAGGTGGTCTCTGGGCTTTGCTGAGCCTCCGACAGTCTCTGGTAACCGCATTTAAATCCGGAATTGCCGCCTTCAAAAATAGTGGCGAGAAAGTAAAGAAACTACGGACCGAAATGGATACTCCTATGTCCTGGGTGCTAGTTGGGATTGGAGTGCTGATTGTACCGGTATTCGTGTTGTATCTCCGAGAGATTGAGCAGGTGGCATTTACAGGGGTTATGGCTGTGATTATGGTCATCGCGGGCTTTCTTTTCTCAGCGGTAGCGGGTTATATGGCCGGTCTGGTGGGTAGTTCTAATAATCCAATCTCAGGGGTAACCATTGCCACCATTCTCGCTACCGCTTTACTGCTTGCGGCTTTGATGGGAACGGATGATCCGGGACGAGGAGCTGCCGCTACTATTCTGGTGGGAGCAGTGGTTTGTTGTGCAGCAGCCATTGCCGGAGATAATATGCAGGACCTGAAAGCTGGTCACGTTTTAGGGGCTACTCCCTACAAACAGCAAATTATGCAGGTGGTGGGAGTTGCTGCCGGAGCTTTGGCCATAGCTCCTGTCTTAAATAACTTACTGCTAGCCTACGGCATTGGTACCCCTACCGCCGAACAACCTGATGCATTGGCAGCTCCTCAAGCCACCCTAATGCAGAGCGTAGCAGATGGAATTTTTCGTGGAGGGTTACCCTGGACGATGGTAGCTATTGGTGCCGCTATCGCCGCCGTAATCATAGCAATTGATGTATATCTCAAAAACCGAAATTCTGATTTCAGAATGCCAGTACTGGCCGTAGCCGTCGGTCTTTACCTACCGTTAGAGCTAGATACCTCGATCTTTTTCGGGGGGGTAATCGCTTGGGCAGTGGAACGATACATGCGAAAGCAGGGTAGCTCATCCTCACAGTTTTCCGATGCCAAAAGTCTGGCTTCTATTGCAGGGTTACTACTAGCATCTGGATTGATCACCGGAGAAGCATTAATGGGCATACTGATCGCCATTTTGATCGTCGCAATTGGCCCCGGTCAGTTTCAGATATTTGAAGAAGCTCCGTTGGGTAGTATACCCGGCTTAATTTTATTAATTGTTATCATTTTCGGTATTTATCGTACTGTAAAAAGTGTTTTCGATAAAGCCGAAAAATAAGAAAGCCCCACTCAGTTGAACGAGGCTTCAGGATACTCTGAACTAAAGGCTAAAGTTAACCCCTAAAAAGATAGTCCGACCAATACGGTCAGTTCCATAGTACTCACGGCTATCATTGCCTAGCAAATTGCGAACATTTACATGAACTTGTAATTGATCAATTAGTCGATAAGAGATCTTGGAGTTAATAAGTACTTTACTATCGATTTCTCCCACATTAGAGTTACGGGTTAGATCAGCATCAACGGCATCGAATTGTGTATGTGCACTGAAGAAGTAAGCACTTACGTTAGCGTTTAGCTTAGAAGTGATAGCACCGTTCAAGAATGCTCCCCCGTAGACACGAGGGGTACTAACATGTTCTTCGTCAATACCATTGGTGAGATTAAATGGGTTAGTATTTGGGTCTTCTGGCAAAGTATTAAGTGCCAGAGGTAAGTTTTCTACAGTTGTTTCTTGGATTGTCACGAACGGCTTAATCTGGAATTTTGATGATGGAACAAAATTAGCAGAAAGAGTAACTCCTCGCTGCAATGCTTCTATGGGTAAATTCCTAACCGATTGAATATCCGTAGCAGGTACTGCAGGAGGGAAAGGAGCGGGAAGTCCGGTAGGGGTAAACGTTTGCTCCGTAATTACAAAAGTAGCAAGATCCTGCATCTGTTGCTGAAACAACTCTAACTCGATTTGAAAATTGTCACTAATTTTCGCTCTCATACCTACCTCAGCCATATTGGATGTCAACAGATTGGCATTAGGGTTTCCTAAAAATGACTGACGAAATATCGGTCCTGTCCCTGGGCCTGCTAATCCTAAGTCGATATCAGCTACTAAATTCGCTGAAGTGTTGATGGTAAAGGCACTACTACTCGATTTTGAGTAGGCAGCTCGAAATAAAAGATCCTCGGATACTTTATAGGTGCTAGCGAATTGATAAGATATGTAGATATCATCAGGCTTGGCAAATTTGTCAGCACGAACCGAACCTACCAATCGCCAAGCGTCGGTCAATTGGTAGTCTGCGCGCAAGGACCCAGCAATGCCATTTACGTTGACTGATTCATTGAAAAGACCTCCTAAAAGTGCTTCGTCTAGGTACTCAGAGTCGTCGTAGGTTGCACTTTGGAAATTAAACAAAGGGCGTATTTGAAGCTTATCAGTTACCTGCCACTGATAGTCCAGTACTACGTCAATAATATGTGAATCATATTTAAGAATTACGGTTGGATTTGCATCATAAGACAGATTATCAAAGCCATTAGTGTAAGATATCTTGGTACCGAAGCCATATACATTACCCGCTAAGTTAACATATCTACTACTGTTGCCATTGAAACCTAAACTGGTGATGCTATTAGTAAACCGCCTTTGTACTTCAGCTTCATGCATTCCGGCTGAGAGGTCAAAGGAAACGTCATCACTAACCTTATGATTGATAAATGCATTTACCCCAAACTTGCGAAGGGCTAGTTCTGGCTCAGGGTAGTAAACTTCAGCATCGGGTATACCATCAATATTCTCCAGATATTGATCTCCCTCAAGTTCATAGTAAAGGTCATCGTGGCGACTACGATCTTGATAATTACCAGAGATGATGATACTCGTTTTATCAAACTGCTTTCCGACCGCCATATTTCCGATTAAGGTCTCAGGAAGACCATACTGAACATTGGCATTACTGTACCATCCTTCTTTATCAATTTTGCGAGTTATGATATTAATAACTCCGGTAACAGCATTTGGTCCAAATAGAGGAGCGCTAGGACCACGAACAATCTCAATACGCTCTACGTCAATAATATCAACGGGTAGAGCTTCCCAGAATACTCCCCCGTAGGTATAATTAAATACCGGACGGTTATCAATCATCAACAGAGTTTGGTAGTTAATTTGAGTGGCAGTACCGTACCGGATAACATTATCAAATCCCCGAAGGTGAATATCATAGTTTCCGTTGGTCATCTCCCGGACGATTACACCCGGGCAAAGACGCAAAGCTTCTGGAATAGACGTAGCTCCTGCTTTGCTAATTTCGTCACGAGTGATTGAGTAGCTAGAGACGGGAGCATCAAATAGATTTTCCGATTTTTTGGAAGCAGAAACGATTTCTACGTCCATTAGCTCCTCCAAAGACATTTCAAAAAGGTCCACTTCCTCCTGAGCGTTAGCTTGGTGGTAAAAGCTACCCACACTCAGTAGTAAAATAACAAAAGATTTCTTCATTTCGATTAAGGGTTTTTAGTCTTTTTCGCCCGCAAGTATTAGTTTTTAGCTACAGAATAAAAAATTGGAATCTGCACGAGTAGGTATGCAAGTGTAAGGTATGATTCAAGTTGATCAAGCACAGTTTCACTCCGGAATGAATACTCATTTGTTATTCGTCGAAGTATATTATTATCTTAGGAAGGGTTATAACTTAAAAGTAAAAAGTAAGAATTTTCTTAGAATTAACTTTTGTATTTATTGTTATCGGTAAATTTATTACTTAGTAATAAGAGCGAGCAATTTCTCAAAATACGAATATGAAGGGCTCGGAGGTTATTCAACACGCAGAGGCCAAGCTAACTGAGGTATTAGGTAAATCAACCCACGTTGATTCAACTGCATTAATAAGTGGTGGGTGTATTAATCACTCAATGAAGTTGGAGACTAACGTGGGTTCTTTTTTCCTAAAGCAAAACCAAGCAGGCCCATCTGATTTGTTCTTACGCGAGGCTGAAAGTCTAACTACATTACGAAAAGCTGCTATCAGACTGAAAATTCCCGAAGTTTATGTAGCTACCACTATTGATACCGATCAATCGGGAATATTGATTCTTGAATTTCTAACAATAGAATCCAGCAACCCATCCTTTGAAGAGCAGCTAGGACAGGGGCTTGCTGAACTTCACCGGGTTACTAAAAATGACTATGGTTTTTACCACGATAACTACTGCGGAGCAACACTGCAAAAAAACCAGTGGTCTAACGATTGGGCATACTTTTTCGGTCAGCAGCGGATTTGGCATCTGATAAACCTAATTGAAAATCGACGAGGCATAAGCAGTCATGATAAATCAATTTATGAACAACTGTTAATCCGGTTACCTACGCTCATTGGTCATAATCCTGCTCCCTCACTTAATCACGGGGATTTATGGTCTGGGAACTGCTTATTTACAACTAACGGACCGGCCCTGATTGATCCAGCAAGTTATTTTGCTGATAGAGAGTTTGATCTAGCACTGATGGCTATGTTTGGTGGGTTTTCCCGAAGAGTCTGGGATGCTTATCAGGAGACTTATCCCCTGGCAAATGATTGGAGAGAAAGAGTCTCCCTCTATCAGTTATACCACTACCTAAATCACTACTATTTATTTGGTGGCAGTTATGGCGCTACGGCAATATCTATTGCCAAAAGCTATTTGTAGTGTGTGAAGATTATGTGTGCAATAACTAAACTTATGATAAATAAAAAAGCATAATTTCATAGGTGATAAGCTTGGTATTAGAAGTATAATTAATAAAATTGTAAGTAATTTATTTT
>CAKZYJ010000222.1 GCA_937884755.1 uncultured Flammeovirgaceae bacterium | reverse complement strand
ATCAACTTATCGGTGCGATAGTACTATAGCTAATCGTTACCCAAATCCAGACGCAAGCGCAAATAATTGACTACGATGGTCTGGATACACTAAATTCTCAGGCCAGTGAGCTCGATCAGGCTTCGGCTAGCTTTGCCGGAACCTCTCCCCAGGTAACCCTGAAGACCTATAAATTGAAAGCGCTAATCGGCCAAGGTTACTGGGATTTGTATTTATTCAATACGTTGCCTACGCTTTCCATTGGGCGGGCTGATTCAGCATTAGCCTTATCCGACGATATCATGAACCAGTTGAGTGGATTAATGAACGTTTCCCTATCCCGTATGGCTTACTTTGCTAATGGAGGAGATGATATTAACCGAGAAATTAAGGGTGGCATACTAGACTTTCGGTCGGGAATAAAAATGCTGGATTCCTACACTCGGGAGGTAGATGACAGCTTTTTCCTTCCCATTTTCCAGTCTACCTTCGATATGCGGTACATGATTCCACTAGTAAGTCCGGGCAGTCGGCAGCAGAACGATGTTAATCTACGAAATTTTGCCATCGGCAATTTATCTTTCCGCATCTACGGCTCGTTTATGCAAATTCTGAACGGGAAGCTGTACGATGAATACTTCACTAATGAACGGGGTGTTGCACCCAAGCACTCGCTATTTACCGGAAATGCCGAGGTGAACCTGTTTATCAGTAATCAGATATTCATTAGTGCTGGCTACGCTTTGTCCAATCAATCTACGTTGCCTAGCCGCACGTTTTTCTCAGTGAGTTACACCGGACATCAGTAAATTGTATGAAACATTCACTAATTCTGTGGCTGAAGCGGATCGCTGCCGTTCTCTGGCTGATATTTTGCCTAAAGACGGCTCTTTCCGCCCAACCAATAACACTCAAGCCTGCCCACGATTTAGCGATTTCTGGTACCCATACATTTCCTGAAGTGATGGGGCGGGTTGAACGGGTACAGGTAGTCAACGAAACTGGCAATCAGCTTCATTTGCGGGTATTCTATGCGGGTTACACCCAAGCCTTTGTCTCGTTGGAAATTTTAGGATTTCAAAAGGAAGTTATAAAAAAGATACCTCCAATTAAAGGAAGTTTAACTGGAAAGTCTCAGGTTTTTGAGATTATGATTAGCAGTAACGGCAAAGCCCCGGCTGATTGCAGTCTGCGCTCTAAGTACGTTCGGCTGGCTTTCTCTCGTTCGCCCGGTTTCGTGGGACCGAATAGCCCAGCGTATCTGTACGAATATCATAAAGCCTGGTGTCCGGGTGAAGGCGGTATGAGAACTGTAGCATCGGGTGGCTCATCGGTCGGAACCGGATCGAGTAGCAGTTCCCAGACTGAATCTACAAATACTCCAAACCAGTCAGAGCTTAGAAAGGTGACATTGCGGGCAATAGGTAGTGCCCAGCAATTAGGAAAAGGTAGTTTACCGGTTCCTAATCAGGTAGTATTACCCGAATCCCCGGTAGTCAAGGTTGATTCGATAATAGCTGACTCGGTGAAAGTAAAGCTGGATAAGTCTCCTCACGGGCCGGGTTTTCAGACGGTTTCTTTATGGGATGGCCTACGGTCGGATATTGATTTCTCATTAGACGAAATCACCAATGTGAATCTGAATCTGATTCGGGATGC
>CAKZYJ010000221.1 GCA_937884755.1 uncultured Flammeovirgaceae bacterium | reverse complement strand
AATAAGAGATTGAAACCAATGTTAGATAAAAAAAGCACGCAAATCAAATGACTCACGCGCTTTCGGTCTATCTATTAGTAATCTGCTAAGCTTCGTGCATTACTTTGGGGGAACCAGCCCGAATCTCCTCATTCGCATATTCAGCGAATTTCTCAAAGTTTCGATTAAACTGCTCGGCTAATTTGTTTGCTTGCTCATCATAAGTATTTTTATCCTGCCAGGTATCCCTCGGATTGAGTATCTTGCGGGGTACCTTAGGGCAAGAGTTAGGTATCGCTACTCCAAATATCGGATGATTAACGTATTCAGCTTCATCTAACACCCCTTCCAGTGCAGCGGTAATCATAGCCCGGGTATACTTCAGTTTAATACGGCTGCCTACTCCGTAAGGCCCACCAGCCCATCCGGTATTTATCAGCCACACTTTCACCTGATGCTGCTCCATTTTCTCTCCCAATATTTCCGCGTACTTAGTTGGGTGCAGTGGCATAAATGGTGAACCGAAGCAAGCGGAGAAAGTAGACTTAGGCTCAATAATGTCCGTTTCGGTTCCAGCAACCTTTGCAGTGTAGCCGGAAATAAAGTGATACATGGCTTGTCCTTTCGTTAGCAACGAGATTGGCGGCAATACTCCGTAGGCATCGCAAGTGAGGAAGAAGATATTTTGAGGTATTCCACCCACAGAAGGTTCTACTGCATTCTCAATATGATGAATAGGATAAGAAACTCTGGTGTTTTCAGTCACTTCTTTACTCTTAAAGTCTATGGTACGAGTGCCGGGAATGAAGCGAGTATTTTCCAGAATGGCCCCGAACTTAATTGCCCGCCAGATTTCAGGTTCAGACTCCTCAGTTAAGTCAATCGCTTTGGCATAGCAGCCTGCCTCAAAATTGAAAATTCCATCGTCTGTCCACCCATGTTCGTCATCACCAATTAAAAGGCGATTAGGGTCGGCAGATAAGGTGGTTTTGCCGGTACCGGAAAGGCCAAAGAAAATAGCAGTGTCGCCCTCTTGACCCATGTTGGCTCTACAGTGCATTGCTAACACATTTTTCTGGTCGGGCAACAAGAAATTGAGCACGCTAAAAACACCTTTCTTGGTTTCGCCGGTATAGCCAGTACCCCCTACCAGAATGATACGACGCTTAAAGTTGATAATAGCAAAGTTCTCGTGGGTAGTACCGTCTGTCTCCGGGTCGGCCTTAAATTCGGGGATAGCCAGTATCGTGAAATCGGGAGTAAAATCAGCTAGTTCGTTTTGTTCTAAACGAAGGAACATATTATAGCAGAACAGGTTATGCCAGGCCTGGGTATCAATAACACGAATGTTAAGTCGATATTTAGGATCAGCCCCAGCAGCCGCGTCTCGGACGTAAATTTTACGGCCATCCAGGAAGGCTACCATTTTCTCGTACAGTTGATCAAACTTCTTAGGAGAGAACGGAATGTTGATATCGCCCCACCACACCTTATCCTGGGTCACATCATCTTTTACAATGAACCGGTCCTTAGGTGAACGTCCGGTAAACTTTCCGGTATCAGCTATGAGAGCACCATTGTCGCTAAGTACCCCCTCACCGCGCTTGATGGCCTCCTCAACCAATTCAGACTGGTTAAGATTCCAAAATACTCCTTTAGGATTATGTATACCTAGCTTATCAAGACTATCGAGTATGGAAATAAAATTAGTCCGTTTCATGACCCTAAAAATTGGTTATCTGATCTATATAGATTGCGTGTCAAATAAGAAGAAAATACCCCAAAATACTCATGACATTTGATTCACCTTTCCCTGATTTTTATCAGTATTTTAGATCATTGTACCCATTGATTCAGACAATTTCTTATAACGAAAAGTAATTGCCCTGAAAAAGGCTATTGCTAGCATCTGATTTAGTCCTAAATCGCCACAATAAGCTGAATATCATAAACTTACTAATGTTAATTCTTCCAAAATTGTGGTATATAATTACCATAGTCTTTACTCAGTAGTGCTATAAACTCGAAAACCATTTCGCTTTTCACACTTATGGCTATCTGTAGTTTTTTCCTGATACTTGATGTAAAAAAACAGAAAGAAAAATGAGCCACATGAAATACAATATGACAATTTGACTATTTAATTAAACTTTTATTATTTGCGAGCACAACCTTATAGAAATTTTAGAAGGTAGTTATGCTTTATAGCAGAGGAGAAACCGATAATTCATAAGCTTACAGGGCAGTTTTTTTCATTCCTTATGTACGTTTCTCAATTACCGAACAGTTTTTCCTGCTTATACAAGATCCATTCCCCTGCAGGAATAAAAACCAACTTTGTTAGAATAGTATAATTTTTAGAATATTTAGGCAAATGAACTTTCATTAGACCTCTAGTATTATGTAAGTTCTTTAGTAATACTATATTAGTGTAAGGAATCAGAATCATATATCTTTATCGCTACTTAATTGCTTCTTTTATGATTACTTTGGTACTTGTTTTTAGTATTTTAATACTTTTTACCCTTTCTGTTTATTTATTTTCAAAAGCTGAGGAAGAAGCGCAGAGGAATAGGCAGCAATTAGCCAACTCTACACTGCAGCACAAGACAGTGGTAATATCTACTATTCAGCAAGGAAAAGTACAAGAGACTTGGTGTTACATAGATGATCTGCGTTCTCGCTTAAAGCAGGCTAATGTTGTAATGAAAGACTCTCCGGCAACCCTAGAAAACATCTTTAAAGGGTAGCTTTCTTTGCTTCGTATTTTCCGGTTAATGCAAGGCTGCTTTGAGCGGTAGCTCTTCTACAATTCGAGATTCAGCTTCAATCAATTCGTCCAGTCGATTTAGTACCTCCGTTTCATCAAAATACCGCATGGCCATATGAATAAAGATATGACTATGCTTAGCCTCTGATGCCCACAGTACTTTGTAAAAACGACTAAGCTCTGCATCCTCCTGTGCTTCACTTACCAACTTAAACCTCTCACATCCTCTGCACTCAATGAGTGAAGCTAGCAGCAAGCGGTCGCGAAAGCGAGTCTGCGGCGTACCTCCGTGCCCCAAAGCCATCAACTGTTTGATGTACATATCGGGTGCCATCTCCTGGGCTAACGATACTCCCCGTTGTTGCATCAGTTTGTACACCTGCTGAAAATGCTCTAACTCTTCAATACCGGTTTCGATTAATTCAGGAATTATTTCGTGCCGATCAGGGTATTTTGCCACAAAGCTCATGGCCATTGCCGAGGCTTTACGTTCACAGTCGGCGTGATCCTGAAGAAAGCTATCAAAATCGTTCATTACGGTATCTAACCAGGCC